>NZ_JBFTML010000053.1:0-86158 GCF_056396925.1 Pseudomonas sp. 05N433
CTCCAACAAGTGCTACCTGAGCACCACCCAGGGTTGCGACGGTGTCGACCTCGGTCAACTGGCCAGTTCCGTGGGAGTCGGCGTCACGTGGTACAGCCCGATGGGACCGTTGAGTTTCAACCTGGCCTTCCCGGTCAAAAAGCCTGAGAACGCTGATACGCAAGTGTTCCAGTTCTCCATGGGGCAGACTTTTTGAACCGGTGAGTCCGCAAGCATTCCACTTCGTTGGCGCACTGACACGATGTGCAGAATGTGGGACAAGCCCGCCCCCCACAGGTTTCGCGCTGCCCCCCTTGCATCATGGCGCTCTCAGTCAACTCTGGCCGCTGTGCTCAAGCATCACGAACGTCCGGGAATTAAAGTCGAAGTGCCAGGGGAGCTACCCCGGCTCACAATTCCAAGAATAGAGCCACTTCGATGAGCCTGAAAAAATCCCTGCCAGTATGCCTGGCACTCAGCTTCGCATCGCTTGCCGTACCCGCAGCAGAGGGCCCTCCACCACCGTCGGTGAGTGAACCCAGCGGTATCAATCTGGGCGGCACCAGTTTCTACGACGGTTTCGCGGGGCCGCCCGGTCTGTCCCACCTGACCTATCTGAAATTCAGCACCGCACGCAGCATCAGGGACAATGCAGGCAAGGATAATGGCGCCTTCGACAATCCGAAGATCAACGTCATCTCGCTGATCAACCAACTGAGCTATTACTCACCCGACACCATCGGCGGTGGTGCACACCTGGGCTGGAGCTTATTGGTGCCCATCATCTCCCTGGACGGTGACTTTGGCGACAACGGTGCCAAGCTCCAGGATAACGGCACAGGGCTTGGTGATGTCACGGTAGGGCCGCAGATCCAGTTCGACCCGATCGTCGACACCCACGGCAGGCCCGTGTTTGTGCAGCGTCTGGCTTTCGACACCATCCTTCCAACCGGCAAATACGATAAACATAAAGACCTGAATCCAGGCTCCAACTACTTCTCTCTGAACCCCTACTGGGCCGCAACCTGGATGCCGGCGCCTCGTTGGGAAGTGAGCTGGAGGCTGCACTACCTGTACAACTTCAAGAACAACGATCCGGCGAGCAGTTCGACGCAACTTTTCGAGGGCCAGCCTGTGCGCGACACCCGGGCAGGACAATCGGCGTGGGCCAACTTCACGGCCTCGTATGAAGTGGTCCCCAACGTATCCGTCGGGATCAACGGGTACTACTTCAGGCAAATATCAGATGACGAGGTTAACGGAGGTCGGCTGAGCAACTCTCGGGAAAAGGTGTTGGGCATTGGCCCGGGCCTGTTCTGGAAAATCAGCGATGGCCAGGGCTTCTGGTTGAACACCTATAAAGAGACCGGTGTCGAGAACCGCGCGCAAACGGATTACGCCGTCCAGATCCGATACGCCCACACATTCTGACCGATGTGCGCCCACTCGTGCATGAGCGGGCCCTTTTACCCGAGGTGATGTTTCATGAACGCGCTCGACTCCATTGACAGTAAAAAATCATTGGCCGCTATCTGCCTGATGATGGTCATTTCCTTAGGGACGTTGCAAATCCAGCCTATTCTGGGCGGAGCCTTTATCGACCAACTCGGTTTGCCGCTGAATGCCATCGGCGCCATTTTTGCGGCAGAACTGATTGCGATGRCCGTCGCCTGCGGCGTTTGCGCCATGTTGATGGCCAGCGTCGACCGGCGTCGCTTTGCCCTGATTGCCTTGCTGATGCTGGTACTTGGCAATCTGGCCAGTGCTCAACTGCATAACCAGGGGTTGCTACTGATCTGCCGAATGATATGCGGCGCAAGCGGTGGCGCGGTCATGGCCGTTGTCTACGCCACCGCAGCCCTGCGCACATCCAAGGATTCGACGTTCGCGGTGATAAACATCGGCAACCTGCTCTGGGGGATGCTGCTCGTGAGTTCCATGCCGGTGATTCTGAAATCATTCGGCGTGGCCGGGGCGTTTTATCTCTTGGCCATCGCCAGTGCCCTGGCGATGGTTGGTAGCTGGAGAGTGCCGAGGAGCTACCCCGAGGCACATCGGGCAGCGAGCGGCTCGATCCCGCCTTTCGGGCTCACATCGATCTTACTGCTGATGCTTTTTACGCTGCTGTTTTTTGGCCATTCCGCACTGTGGGTTTACCAAGAGCGCATCGGTAAAAGCATTGGCCTGGAACCGCAACAGATCGGTGCAATACTGGGGGGCAGCATCCTTGCCGGTGCCCTTGGAGCGGCACTGGCCGGACTTATCGGCAGACGCCTTGGGTTGCTGTTTCCGCAACTACTGAGCTTCGGCACGGCGCTGATTGCGACTCTGGTCATGGTCTATGGCAATACCCCTGTCGCGTTTGCAGTCACTGCCTGCCTGATCCATGCAGTATGGTTTTTCAGTCTGCCTTACTTACTGTCTATGGCGGCCGAGCTGGACCCTTCCGGCCGACTGGCCGGGCTGGGTAACGCCGCGATTTTCGTTGGTCAGGGGCTCGGCCCGTTTGGCGCGGCACTCGTGGTAGGCGAAGGACAGTTCCGCGCCGTCGGATGGCTGGCGGCCTCGGCCTACCTGACAGCCCTGCTTATCTCGTGTCTGCTCGTTGCACGTTTTCGTCGTGACGCGAAGCCTTGCGCAACAGCACTGTCGCCTCAGTCGACCTGACCTGATATCAAACAGGAACCCCGTCAATGAACAATCGATACCCATCTTCAGAGGTTATGCCGATGACCACCCCGTTTCCCCAAACCCCTGAATTTTCCGGCGCGCTCTATGCACCCAGTCGGATAGAAGCCGAGGTGTTCGACCTGGAGATTGAAGGCACCCTTCCCGCTTCGATCCGTGGCGCTTTTTATCAGGTTGCGCCAGACCCGCAATACCCGCCGATGCTGGGCTCGGATATTTTCTTCAATGGCGACGGAATGGTCAGCGCGTTCTACTTTGCCGATGGCAAGGTGTCGATGCGACGTCGCTACGTAATAACCGACCGGTTGATGGCTCAGCGCCGCGAAGGTCGCTCGCTCAATGGAATCTATCGCAACGTCTACACCAATGATCCACTGGCGGCGAAGAACAACACCACCGCCAATACCAGCGTTGTCGCTCATAACGGTGTGCTGCTTGCACTCAAAGAAGATGCCATGCCCTGGGCAATGGATCTTGAAACACTGGAAACCCTCGGCGAGTGGCATTTTGACGGGCAGATCGAATCAGCGACGTTCACCGCCCACCCCAAGCTCGACCCGGTAACAGGAAACCTCTTGGCCTTCAGCTACGAAGCCAAAGGTGACGGCACACCTGACCTGGCCTATTTCGAACTGTCGCCCGACGGAAAGYTGTTGCACCAAATCTGGTTCCAGGCGCCGTACGCGGCCATGGTTCATGATTTCGCGGTGACTGAACACTACGTGGTGTTCCCGCTGATTCCGTTGACGACCGACCTCGAGCGTATGAAGAAAGGTGGCCAGCATTTCCAATGGCAACCCGATCTGCCTCAGCTCTTCGCCGTCGTACCACGCAATGGGCGCGCGGAGGACGTTCGATGGTTCAAGGGCCCCAAGGACGGTTTCCAGGGCCATACGCTCAACGCGTTCGATGAGGGCGACAAGGTTTACGTAGACATGCCGGTCACCGGCGGGAATATCTTTTACTTCTTTCCCCAGGCCGACGGTCATGTCCCGCCACCCGAAACACTGGCGGCCAGCCTGATGCGCTGGACCTTCGACCTGACCAGCACGCAGGAGGACATTCAACCGCAGCCATTGACGGATTACCCCTGCGAATTCCCAAGGTGCGATGACCGCTACATCGGTCGGAAATATGAGCACGGCTTTGTGCTCGCGTTCGATCCTGAGCGCCCGTACAACCCGGCGAATGGGCCGATTCCGTTTCAATTCTTCAATCTGCTGGCCCATGTGAACCTGAAAACAGGCACCACCGATACCTGGTTTCCCGGTGACAGCGGATGCTTCCAGGAGCCCATTTTCATTCCGCGCTCCCCTGATGCGCAGGAGGCGGATGGCTACGTCGTTTCCGTTCTCAATCACATCGCGGACGGTCGCAGCGAGCTTGTAGTTCTGGATTCTCGTGACATGGAGAATGGCCCCATTGCACGAATCAAAGTGCCGTTCCGGATGCGCATGTCGCTGCATGGTTGCTGGGTGCCGAGCAAACAATGAAACCATGGGCGGCCCACTGAAATGACAGGAAGCCTGTGATTCACCAGGCCGGGATACGGCCCCTGCCCTGACCTTCCAAACACTTCACTGTCTCGTATTGCCTGTTCCGGAGGGTCGGCAAAATGCTGCCAAAAATACATAAAAAAGCATAATTCCTGCATTTTGGGATTTTTAATAAATCCTGCTTTACAGGATTAATCTCCACAACTAGATTGAACCTCAACCGCCGCGGCTTACCTGCCGCCATAGCTGCATGAGCAGTGCCGAGCTTCTTTGCTCCCTGCGCATGCGCTGATCCTCTATCAAGGAGCACTCAATGAAACTCGCGAGCTTTATTGTTCAAGGCCGTAGCACCTACGGCGTCGTCGATGGCGAGCATGTCATCGATCTGGAGTCGGTCAAGCAAACCTTCGGCACCGATCTCAAGCAGGCTATCGCCAACAATCGCCTGGCCGAACTGAGCCACGAGGTCCTCGCGAGCCAGCCTCGTATCCCATTGGCTGAAGTAACTTTTCTACCCGTCATCCCGAACCCGGGCAAAGTGCTGTGCATTGGCATCAACTACGCCACACACGTACGTGAAACCGGTCGTGAGATGCCGACCTACCCGATGATTTTCACTCGTTTCGCTGACAGCCAGACTGCCCACCTGCAACCCATCGTTCGCCCGAAGGCCTCGCACAAGCTTGATTTTGAAGGCGAGCTGGCGGTGGTGATCGGCAAACCGGCGCGTCACGTCAAGCAAGCCGACGCGCTGGACTATGTCGCCGGTTACGCCTGCTACAACGACGGCAGTGTCCGCGACTGGCAGAAACACACCATTCAATTCGTGCCGGGCAAGAACTTCCCGAACACCGGCGGCTTTGGACCTTGGCTGGTCACCCGCGACGAGATCGGCGATCCGCAGGACCTGGAACTGACTACCCGCCTCAATGGCGAAGTCATGCAGCACACCAGCACCAGCGACATGATTTTCGATGTCCGCGCGCTGATCGAATATTGCTCCACCTTCACCGAACTGGCCCCCGGCGATGTGATTGTCAGCGGCACCACCGGCGGCGTCGGCGCGTTCCGTGAACCGCCGGTATGGATGAAACCGGGCGATGAAGTCGAGATCGAAATTTCGCGAATCGGCATCCTGCGCAACAGCATCGTCGACGAGCAGTAAGCCATGGCCACACTACGCGAATCAGAACAATTGCCGGCGCAGGATATCGACAGTAAAGGTTCYAGCCTGGAGCGCATGCTGCGGGTACTCGATCTGTTTACCGAAGAGAGTCCGATCTGGGCTGTCGATGACATGGGCGGTGCATTGGGGTTTACCCGTTCAACCATCTACCGCTATGTGCGCGAACTGGCCGAGGCCAACTTGTTGTTTCAGGTCGGGGCCGGACGTTACGCCCTGGGCGCGAGAATCATTACCTGGGACCGTCAGTTGCGACTGAGCGACCCTTTGGTGCGCGCCGCACAATCATTGGAGCCAAGCCTCCCACGCTGGAGCGAGCAGCAGATCTGGCTGATCTGCCGCCTGTTCAAGGACCAGGTGGTCTGCATTCATCAATACGGCGATTTGTTCAGCGAGGTCAGCTACTCACGCGGCTCACCGAGGCCGTTGTTCCTGGGGGCGACCTCCAAGGCCATCCTCGCCAACATGACCTCGCGTCAACACAGCCAACTCTTCCTGGAAAACCCCGATGAGGTGCGCGCCAGCAACCTTGGTCAGACCTGGGAACAGTTCCGCCGCTCGCTGCAGCGTCTTCGTCATCAGGGCTATGTGGCCAGCGCCGGCGAAGTCGACGCTGGCGTCTATGGCCTCGCCGCTCCGATCTTCGATGGCGATGGCAAAGTCGTCGGCAGCATCAGCTGCGTGCGCCCGATTCAGGAACGTGACAGCACTCAGGAAGAACAGCAAGGACAGCAGGTCCTCGCCCTGGCGCACAACCTGTCGCAACTCATGGCTGCACTCGCCAACCGCCCCAAGCCATTGGACTGAGCCATCCGGAAGGGAACAACAACAATGACACCCCTCAAAAAAATCAGTACACACGTCTTGATCATCGGCGCCGGGCCCACCGGGCTGACCCTGGCCAACTTGCTTGGCCAAGCCGATGTGGACACCTTGATCATTGATCGCAAGCCGGACACCGTGACCGAGCCGCGGGCCGTTTCGATCGATGACGAATCCTTGCGCACCATGCAGGCCGTCGGACTGGATGAAGCCGTGTTGCGAGATGTAGTGCCGGGCTATGGCGTGCACTACTTCACTCGGCCCGGTGGCCGCTGCTTCGGCAAAGTCGAGCCCACCGGCAAGTTGTATGGGTTCCCCAAGCGCAATGCATTTCGCCAGCCACTGTTTGAACACACCCTGAAAATGGGCCTCGAGCGCTTTGCCAACCTGAAGGCACGGTTCAGCCATGAGCTGCTGGAATTCAGTCAGGATAAGCATGGCGTGCGCGCACTGATCCGTGACGCAGACGGCGAAACTGTCGAAGTCCATGCGGCCTATCTGGTCGCCTGCGACGGTGGTCGTAGCCCGGTGCGCAAGCAACTCGGAATCGAGATGGTTGGCTCGAGCTTCTCCTCGCGCTGGCTGGTGGTCGACACTGATCAGGATGACGATCCGTTCTGGCAAACACGTGTGTACTGCGATGCACGCCGTCCCGTCGTTGAAGTACCCGGCCCCCACCGCACACGCCGCTTCGAGTTTCTGCTCAAGCCGGACGAAACCGATGAGCAGGTACTCGGCGATGCTCGCCTGCAAGCGTTACTTTATCCCTTCAAGGGCAACACCCCGGCGTCCATCGTGCGCAAGACCGTTTATACCTTCCACGCCCGGGTTGCCGAACGGTGGCAAGTGAACCGCGTGTTTCTCGCCGGCGATGCCGCGCATCTGACCCCTCCCTATGCCGGACAGGGCATGAACAGCGGTGTTCGCGATGCCCATAACCTGGCCTGGAAACTGATCGGCGTGCTGAAGGGCAAAATGGCTGAAACGGCTCTACTGTCTTACGAAAGCGAGCGTCGCGATCACGCCTGGGCATTGATCAGACTGGCCTTGAACCTCGGCGTGGTCATGGCGCCGGCAACTGTCTTGCGCGCTCATTTGATCAGCGGTGCATTTGCTTTGATCGGCCTGCTGCCGCCGTTGCGGGACTATTTCCTGCAAATGCGCTTCAAGCCTAAACCCCGATTCACCAAAGGGCTGGTACTGACCGAAGGTAAAGCCGGGAAACTGTCCTGCGGACACATGTTCCCTCAACCGATGCTCACCGATGCTCAAGGCCAGGAAATTCTGCTCGATGACTCGATCGGTGCCGGCTTCGCCTTGATTCAGTACGGCGACCACAGCCGCCAACGCATCGACGAACTCCAGCATGGCTTGTGGTTCCACCTCGAAGCCAAGCGCATTCTGATCCTTCCCGAGCCTGTCAAAAACATGCCTTCGATGCCTGGCTGCACGGTGCTTCATGACCGCCAGGGTTTGCTCAAAGAAATACTGGGCGATTCAAACACGTTCTTGCTGCTGCGCCCGGATCGCTATATCGCCGCCATTTTCGATAAGGCCGGCGAAACAAAGGCTGCCGAATCTTTGCAGTTGCTGTTCGGCATCGCACAGGCGCGAAACCAAAAAGCCGAATCAAGCATCGCGCCAGTCTTTCCCTGAATTCTTAAAGCCACGGAGGTGTTTATGCAAACCCTACAGACCTGCACCCCTGCACGCCTGTGCTACCTGCATCTGGCGAGCAAAGAGCCGCAACGACAAATCGATTTCTACCGGCGCATGCTGGACATGGAAGGCCTGGCACAGCCCGATGGCAGCTGGATACTCAGTGGCCCGCAACGCGCCATGCTCGTGTCGCCCGCCGATCACAGCGGCCTGCTTGCGGCGGCCTATGACCTGGGCGATCAGGCTCGGCTGGGAGAACTGCGCGCCCGCCTGAACGAGAACGGCTGTGCTGTCGAAGACATCGACTCGCCGTTGCTCGAACCGGATGCCTTTGTGCTTCGTGACCCTCAAGGCCGACAAACGATATTTGGCGTGTCCCGCATTGATCCCGGTGTCGACCGTCAAGGCATGCCGGGCCGCTTGCAGCACGTGGTATTCCAGACCACTGAACTGGAAGCCATGATCGATTTCTACGTCAATAAGGTCGGGTTTACGGTATCGGACAATGTCGTCGACGAGCAGACCGGCCAGCTCATGGTGTGCTTCCTGCGCTCGGACGATGAACATCATTCGCTGGCATTTTTCCGCGGTTCGAAAAACGAATGGGATCACCACTGCTACGAAACCAATGAATGGAATGATATCCGCGACTGGGGTGATCGCTTCGCCAAGGAACGCATCACCATTTTCTTCGGCCCCGGCCGGCATGGGCCGGGCAACAATCTGTTCTTTATGGTCGTCGATGCCGATCGCAACCGCCTGGAGTTTTCCGCCGAACTCGAAATGACCGATGCCGCCCGCCAACCCGGTGTCTGGCCGCAGGAGGAGTACACACTCAATTCCTGGGGGCGCGCCTGGATCAGAAGCTGAGCACATTCTTCAGACAAGGTTTTGCATCATCCATGTCCTTAATCGACGCGGCCACCTGCCTCCAAAGGTAAGACTATGACGACTCAACATTTGCCCCTCTACGCCATCAACGGCGACCAATACATCAATGGCACCTGGCGTACAGGTCGTTCCTCGCGGCGCCTGGATGACCGTAACCCCTTCAATGGCGAGCAACTGCTGGAAATGCCACTGGCCTCGATTGCCGATCTCGACGATGCCTATCAGGCTGCATATCGTGCGCAAACAGCGTGGGCACAGCTGCATCCGACACAGCGCAGCGCGCAACTGGAGAAACTCGCTCACGTCATCCTGAACCGCCGCGATGAAATCATCGACTGGCTGATACGTGAGTCCGGCAGCACGCGCATCAAGGCGAGCATGGAATGGCAGTTCACCCTGAACCTGGTGCGTGAGTGCGCAACGTTGCCGATGCAGGTTGAAGGACGGATCCTGACGAGCTACAAGCCCGGTGAACAGAGCTTTGTCTTCCGTGAACCGCTGGGTGTTGTCGGGGTGATCAGCCCATGGAATTTTCCGTTGTACCTGAGCATGCGTTCGGTGGTCCCGGCACTCGCGCTTGGCAACACAGTGGTGCTTAAACCCGCCAGCGACACGGCAGTAACAGGCGGCCTGCTGATTGCTCATTTGTTCGAAGACGCAGGCTTCCCGGAGGGTTCGCTCAATGTCGTGGTCGGTGCAGGTTCGGAGATCGGCGATGCCTTCGTCGAACACCCGGTGCCAAGCCTGATTTCCTTCACCGGCTCAACCGATGTCGGTCGCAATGTCGGCCGGATTGCGACTGGCGGCAAACACATCAAGCGCGTTGCGCTGGAGTTGGGCGGCAATGCTCCACTGGTGGTCCTGGATGATGCGGATATTGATATAGCTGCGCACGCAGCAGTGGTCGGGCGTTTCCTGCATCAGGGCCAGATCTGCATGAGCGTCAACCGGGTGATCGTCGACCGCTCGCTGTATGCGGACTTCACCGCGCTGGTGGTGGAGCGAGTGCGCAAGCTCAAGACCGGCGACCCGGCCCACGCAGACACCGTGATCGGGCCGGTGGTCAATCAGAACCAGCTCGATGGCCTGTTGCGTAAAATCGATGCCGCCGAGAATGCGGGCCTCAAGCGGTTGTGTGGCGGCCCAGCGTCCGGGTTGGTGTTGCCTGCGCATGTCTTCGGTGAAGTCGGGATCGATCAGGAACTGGCACGTGATGAAACCTTCGGGCCGTTGCTGCCGCTGCTGATCGCAGAAAACGAAGCGCATGCGTTGGAGTTGGCCAACGCCAGCGAATATGGCCTGTCCAGCGCGGTATTCACCCGGGACATGGCCCGAGGCTTGAACTTTGCCCGTGGCATCGTGGCCGGGATGACCCATATCAACGACATCACCGTCGACGACCAGCCCAATGCGCCCTTCGGCGGCGAAAAGAACTCCGGCCTCGGGCGTTTCAATGGTCACTACGCCCTGGATGAATTCACCCGCGCCCATTGGGTCACCTGGCAACCGGGGAGCCACCACTACCCTTTCTGATTCTTGATCGATACTGACCGGACTAAAATTGGGCAAGTGTTGACCCATTTGCCCAATCAACAAAAACAATAAGAAAAGAGGCGAAAAAATGAGTCATTTAGCCTGTGTGTCCACCGATCAGGTTGTTCGCTCCGACCGGCTGATGAAGTGGAAAGAGTTCATGAGCGATCACTTGGGTCGCACGCCGGACTACATCAAGCGTCTGGAATCGACGTTCATCGACCCGTTGCATAACAGCAACTTTCAAGGTCGGCTGGAATATGGCGATCTGGGTCAGCTCGGCTTCTGCCGCATGACCGCCAGTGCCCATCGCTACTCACGCCATCTGAGCAAAGCGGTCGACTCACCCGATACGCCGCGCATGCTGATTCTGCAGATCGCCGGCGTCAGTCATTTCGAACAAGGTCGGCACTGCAGCGCATTAGCGCCTGACGAGATGCTGTTGGTCGACAGCGGCCAGCCCTTCAGCGTCACCAGCACTCAAGGTTGCGAACATTTTATCCTGCTCTTCAAGGGGCCGGCCCGACAGCCACCGCAAGCGGGCGATGTTCACCTGAACGGGCGCAATGGATTGGGCCGCATGTTGATGCATCTGATCAGTGATGCGTACAGCCAGTACCCACTGCTCAACAATCATTCGGCCGAACTGATCGGCAACAGCATCGTGGGGCTTCTGGATAACGCCCTGAAGAACAAACAGGAAGAAAAACAACTCGAACACGATTTCCGCTTCTTCAAGCAAAACCGCCTCAAGGCGTATATCGAGCGCCACCTGGCCGACCGCGACCTGACCATCGAGCGCATCGCCAGCGTCGAGCAATGCTCGGTGCGCAGTTTGCACCGCGCCTTTCAGGAGGAGCTCGGCTGCAGCATCAGCGAATACATCTGGCAACGGCGCCTGTCGCGCTGCGCCGAAGATCTGCGCAGCCGGGAACATGCCCATCGCTCACTCACCGACATCGCCTTTGCCTGGGGCTATGGCAGCAGTGCTCATTTCAGCAGACAGTTCAAATCGGCGTTCGGCATGTCGCCCAAGCTGTTCCGCGATACCCAGGCCCGATCCTGACGCCACCTGCTGCTCGCCCATTGTGATGCGGGTGCACAACAGGTACTGGCCCCGCAAAACACATTCACTTGGGAGGTAGATGTGTCCCGCCACAAAGTCTGCGTAAAATACGGCGTCGATGCCGAATCCAATACAAAAACAGACTCATCATCCCTGTGATCAATACCACCGGTGAATTGTGGCTCCCCCCTACTTTCAATGCCTGAATGATCAACCATGAGCGGGAGTTCACGGATCTCAACTGCCCGTACAAAGACGCTTTGCAGGTTGTGCCTGTCGATCTCGCTGCTGATTGCCTGTCACGCGAGTGGCGCGCCCTTGCCGCTCGAACTGTATATCCCGGACGCTCCACCCCTGACGTTCGTCGATGGCTCCAAAGGCCACGGCATGGTCGGCGAGGCCGTGATGACCGCCATTGCCAACGCCGGATATGTCGCGCATGTCCATGTGCTTCCCTGGGCCAGATCGCAGAAACATGTCAGCGAGACTCAGGACATCCTGATCGCCCCTTTGTCACGCACGCAGGAACGTGAAGATCGCTTCACCTGGATCGCGCCGATCATGCCCATGGAGCGTGCTTTTTTCAGCCTTGACCGGCCGGTGAGCAGCTTCGAGCAAGCGAAACAAACCTACCGGGGGATCGGCGTCGGCCTGGGCAGTGCGCAGGAGGAAATCCTCCGTGAACAAGGCTTCAGCGACGAGCAGATCCACCCCCTGACCATTGGCGACAACCCCGCGCAGATGCTCTTGAAAGGTCGCATCGATGCCTGGTTCAACGGTGTCCCGGAGAGTCGATACATCTGGCCGAAAGTGTCTGAACATACACTGCACATGAGCCCCGTCATGAGCAGTGTGGACCTCTACCTGGCTTGCTCGAAGCAGTGCTCCGCCCAACTGGTGCAAGACTTGCGTGCGGCGGTTGAAACGCTTCGCGATGACGGCACCCTGGCGCGCATACAAAAGCGCTATTTGTCGCCATAGGAATTCTGAGGGCACACGGCTAAACCCATTCAAGGCAGGCATCCCTCCTCCTCTGGCACCTGCAATCCCATGAACCGCCGCACTCTATGAGCCTCGGGCTGCTCGCGGATCGCCTGTGGCGAGGCATCCAGCTGAATGTGGCCGTTTTCCATGAAGATCACCCGGTCGGAAATCGACAGGGCAAAATCCATCTCGTGGGTGACAATCAGCAGGGTCATGCCTTCGCGGGCCAGGTGGCTGATGACCGCGAGTACTTCGCCGACCAGCTCCGGATCCAGCGCCGAGGTCGGTTCGTCGAACAGCAGGATATCCGGGTCCATGGCCATGGCCCGGGCAATCGCCACGCGTTGTTGCTGGCCGCCGGACAGTTGATGCGGATATTTGTGGACGTGTGCCAACAGGCCGACCTTGTCGAGTAACTGGCAGGCGCGTTGCTCGCTCAACACACGACCGACACCGTGATAACGGGGAGCGAGGCTGATGTTGTCCAGCAGTGTGCGGTGCGGGAACAGGTTGAAGCTCTGGAACACCATGCCGATGCGCCGTACGCCCTGACGAATCCGACGGCTATCCGGTTTGTCCCAGGCATTGATGAAGCCCTCGCCGAACAACAGGATTTCGCCCTGATCGATGCGCTCCAGGCCATTGACCGTACGAATCAGCGAAGTCTTGCCGGAGCCGGACGGGCCGATGATCGAAATCACCTGGCCACTTTGTACCTTCAGGTCGATGCCCTTGAGCACATGATGATCGCCGTAGCGTTTGTGCACGCCCTGCAGTTGCAGGGCCGGGGCGGCGCCTTTGGATGGCGGCTTGAGCTTGCTCGATAGAACAGGCGCCAGACTGTCACGCAGCGCTTGTGTCGAGGCGCTGTCGAGGGTTTGCGGTGTCCGCAGGTTGAGGTCCAGGTAGCGTTCCAGACGCTGCAGGGCAAAGCCGAACAGCGTAACGATCAGCACGTAGTACACACCCACCGCCGCCAGGGTTTCCATCACCAGGAAGTTCTGCGCATACAGGCGCTGGCCGACGGTCAACAGTTCGGTCAATGAAATCACCGAGATCAACGACGTCAGTTTGACCACCGTGATGTATTCGTTGATCAAGGTCGGCAGTGAGATACGAAATGCCTGGGGAATCACAATCAGCCGTTGCAGGCCGAGCAGGCCGATACCCAGGGCGCGGCCGGCTTCCTTCTGGCCCTTGGCGACCGAGATCAGTCCGCCACGATGAATTTCGGCCATGTAGGCGGCCTCAGTGACCACCAGCGCCAACAGGCCGGAATAGAACGGTACCGACAGCACCGGCCCGGCACCGGGCAGCAACTGCGGCAGGTTGTAGATGAAGACCACCAGCACCAGCAGCGGAATGCTGCGAAAGAACCAGATGTAGAGTGACGCCGGCAAGCGCAGCCAGGGCGAGCCGGACAGCTTGGCTGACGCCAGGACGAAGCCCAGCAACATCCCCAGGAACCAGGCCAGGGCGCTCAGTTCGATGACGGTCAGGCTCGCCGCCCAGAAGTCAGTCTTGGAGAACAGCGAAATAAAGTAAGACCAGTCGAATTGCATAGACACCTCGTGCTCGCCGCGCCCTCGACCGAGGGCGCGGCTTCAGCCATTACTCGGAGACCGGTTCCAGGTCGTACTTTTTGAGAATGGCGGCGTACTCGCCGTTGGCTTTGCTGTCAGCCAGGGCCTTGACCAGCGCCTGATAGGTTGCCTCGGCGTCTTTTTTCACGTAGATGCCCAAGGTCTGCGGGTAAACCAGTTTCTGCGAGCTGACCACGACCCGCCCGTTGGTGCGCTGGGCAATCATGTGCGCGGCACCGGCGATTTCCACCTGGGCCTGGATGTTCTTCGACAGCAGCGCCTGCGTCACTTCGGGAGCCGAGGGGTATTCGTTGACGGTGATCGCGCCTTTGTTGTTCGGAACGCAGTAGTCGCTGGACAACTGGTTGAACTTGGCGACCCAGGTGGTGCCCTGCTCCAGGCCGATCTTCAGGCCGCACAAGTCCTCGGGAACCTGCGGGCTCAACTCACTGCCCTTGGGCACCATGATCGCCGCGCCGGTATTGGCGTAGGCGATAGTGCGGGCCTGGAGCTGGCGCTCGGGGGTGATGTACATGCCGGAAATGATCGCGTCGTAATGCCCGGCGTTGAGGCCGTTGATCAGATTTGGGAACTTGGTGTCGACGAAGTTGGCCTTGACGCTCATCGCCTTGGCCAGGGAGTGGGCCAACTCAGGATCAGAGCCGACCACATTCTTGTCAGCGTCGTAGGACTCGAACGGCGGGTAAGTGATTTCCATACCGACTTTCAACACACCGGGGGTCGCGGTGCTGGCGAAGGCGGTGCTGGCGCAGAACAGGCTGGCGGCGAGCAGGCTCAGTCGGGTCGAGGCGCAATGGATTTTCATGGTGGGAAGCTCCGTGGGTTGTTTTTTTAGGAATGAGAGGTGGTGTTCTTCAGATGGCCGAAACTCGATGGCTTTCGGGCCCGGGACGGCAACTCAAGCTCGCCGTTCTCCACGCGTTTGCGCAGGTACTGGTAGGTCTGTAAGGCCTGGCTCCACATGTGTTCGCCAATCGCCAGCGCCTCGTACTCCCGGTCATCCCTGGCGAATGCCGGCAGCGGCTTGATCAGCGTGTGATAGTCGCAGGCGTAGAACAGCGGGAAGCTGTAGCGCTCCTGCGCGACCTTGCGCACCCGGTGGGCAGTGGCCACAAAGGCACCCGCGGTCATGACTTCCAGCATGTCGCCGATGTTCACCACGAACGCGTCGGGTAGTGGCGGCGCATCAATCCACTGCCCCTGATCATTGAGCACCTCCAGCCCCGGTTGATCGGCGTGCAGGATGGTGAAGCACTCGTAGTCGGTATGCGCGCCGATGCCCGGAGCGTCGACGACATCGGCGTCGAAGGGGTAATGGATCAGCCGCAATTTGGAGGGCGGGCGAGTCACCAGCGCGTCGAAGTACCCCTCCTCCAGCCCCAGGGCCAAGGCGAAGCCATCGAACAGCCGGCGGCCTAGCGCGAACACCGCCTGATAGTAGTTCTGTACCGCGCTCTGGAAACCCGGCACCTCAGGCCAGTGGTTCGGCCCCAGCAGCGGTGTACGGTTGAGGAACAGCGGGTCATCCGCTGGCACTTCGAAGCCGATATCGAACGCTTCTTTGTGATCCGGCTTGCCCTTGGAATACACCTCCTCGCCTTCGGGCACGAAGCCCTTGTGGCTTTCCGAGGCGCCGATGTAGTGGCGCATCTTGGCGTCCAGCGGTTGCGCAAAATAATCCCTGGCCGCCTGGCGCAGGCCCTCGATCAGCGCCGGATCGATGCCGTGCCCGGTGATGTACAGAAAGCCCACATCGCTGGCGGCGCGGCCCAGTTGCTCGGCCACGGCCAGGCGGTGCTCCAGTTCGATGCTGAAGAGTCCGGCGATGTTCACCACCGGAATGCTGTTGAAGTTGGCCTGGGTTGGCGAGGTGCTACGCATGGCGGGCTCCTTCACGGGTGAAACGGTCGAAGTGTTCGCGCTCGGTCCGGGCCATCCACTGGTTCAAGGTCCAGAGGTCGGCCACCGGCATGTTGGTGAAGGGCAAGTGGTGCAGATAACCGTCGGCACCGAACTCCGGGGTCAAGGTGCTGACCGGGTAGCCACGTTCGCGCTGAGAGGTCCAGACGGCCTCCCAGTGGCGCTGATGGAACGCCAGTTCACGGGCATATTCCGGTGCGGCGGGATGGGGGACTTGCGGGCCTTGGTCGTAGCCGACCCGAGCCTGGATGTGATGCACGCGTTCGACGAAAGCCGAAAGATCGTCGGCCGGATCGTCCAACAGTCGCTCACAGCACACCACCCAGTGGCTGACGTCACTGGTGAAACGCAGGCCCGGCAGTTGGCGGATCAGCTCCAGGGTCACCCAAGGGCTGTAAAGGGAACGGGCGCGATGGGTCTCGAAACTGCAGAACACGCCATGCCTGGCGGCCAGTTCCATGGCCTGGCCGAAGAATTCGACCTGCAATGCCTGYGGCCAGCGGTCGTTGCCTGCCAGCAGATTGACGAAACGTGGGGTCAGCTCCGAGGCCCAGCCCAGTTTGCGATCAATGTCGGCCAAGTGTTGGGTGGGCGTGGCGTTCTGGTCGGGCAATACATCGTAGGCACTGAACAGTGTGCAGATGTAGGGAACTTGATTACTGCGCAGGAAAGCGCCGAACTCGCCACGCTCATCGGCCTGCAGTGGCAGGCGCGCTTCGAGGCCATCGAAGCCGGCGGTGAGCAGTTCATCCAGGGCCTGCGCCTTGCTGGCGGTATAGCCCCATAACGTGCGGAAAATTTCTAGCTTCATGCATTCCTCTCGGCTGCGTCAGGCCACCCGCTATTGGGCTGGCGTTACTGGGCAGTCGAAAGAAGTTGCTGCGGGCCGCGGCTCTGATGGCTGCGATCCCGTGTGACGAATCCTAAGGCTAGGGCGACAAGCGATTGAATAGGCTGCAGCAAATAGTTAGTTCAGAAATTCATGAACTAACGATGCCGGATTTTCTCGCGTTGTGTAAGCCGCAATGCGATCCGTAGCAGCTGTCGAGCCTGCGCTCGCTGTAGCAGCTGTCGAGCTTGCGAGGCTGCGTTCGGCTGCGAAGCAGTCGTGAGTCCGGCTGCCGTGGTGTATCTGATTGCCCTTCGCAACCCTGTAGCCATCAGGTGCAATTCTCCTTCCACCGCGGGGTGACAGGCTGATCTGTTGTCGAGCACAAAGGCTGGCAAACAACTTGCTTGGGCTCTGTTCAAGCTTGAGCCATCAACACCGATGGTTTGGCAAACATCTCGGACAACGGCGTCCGCTCCCCTGCCCATTGCGGCAGGAGAGCGTGCGCCGTTTTTGCTTTCATCCCGGCATCAGAAGGAAATCCTCATGTCCGCTCAAGGAATGCACCCACCGGGTCACGCCATCGTTCATCTGCGCAGCGATGGCGGCACATCGCACCCGGCCGGCACATCATTCGCCAAAGCCTTGTTCGAACCTGGCAGAGCCCTGCTCGAACGCAGCAGGATCGGCTTCTGGCTACCGCTCGGATTAGCCCTCGGCGCCTGTGGTCTCGCACTGGCCGAACAGCCCGCAAGCGCATTGGCCCTGATACCTGGCGTGCTGTACCTGGGATGCGCCTGGCAGCTTCGCGAGCGTCATCAACGCCAACTGCAGACATTCTGGGACACGGAACTGGCACAACTGCTGCGCAGCTCCCAGGATGCCGACCCCGCGACGCTGCTGGTGGCCGCCAGCCTGCAACTGCGCAACAACGAACGCTTGCGCAGCGAAGTGCAGTTCGCCAGCCGTGCCCTGGAGCAGATGGCTCAGCAAGCCCGCGACCAGGGAGAGGAACAGAGCCAACGCATCGCGATGATCGCCGCCGCCAGCGAACAGATCGATCAGACCCTGCACAGCATCGATGCCTTGGCCAAGGGCGCGCTGGCAGCCTTCGCCAACGCTCACACCCAGAGCGAAACCGGTTGCCTGGAAGCGCGCTCAGTGGGTGACAGCATGCGCGCCATTCAACAACGCCTGGGCAATACCGCACACGCCGTGGAAGCGTTGCTGCAGCGCACGACCGCCGTGGAAAGCACGGTCAACAGCATTCAGGCATTGGCCAAACAGACCCAGTTGCTGGCGCTCAATGCCTCCATCGAGGCAGCCCGCGCCGGCGAGCACGGGCGCGGTTTTGCCGTGGTCGCCGATGAGGTCCGCAGCCTGGCCCAGGCCACCGACCGGGCGACCCACGAAATCACCAGCGCCGCGACGGCGATCGCCATGGCTGTGCGCCAGGTGGATGGCGAGGTCAAGGAACACCGCGATCTGCTGGCCGCCGGGAGTGAACAGAGCGAGCAGCTCGCCGCCAACCTCGACGACCTGGCGCAACATAGCCAGAGCAATCTGCAACACCTCGGTGCCATGCAACAGGCGCTCAGCGAGCATCAGCTAGCCAATCATGCCCTCAGCGAACAGTTGCAACAGGTCAATGGCGCGGTGCAGGAACAGAGCACGCAAACCAATGCGCTGCACGACCTGACCCGTTATCTCAACCAGCTCACCGTCGGAAGCCGCCCATGAATCCAGCACTCGCCACAGCATTCGACGATGGGCCGTCCCGCCAAGTCCGTCTGCCACAGGGTGACACCGGACTAAGGCTGGCGCTGTTGCTGGGTCTCGACCTGCTGCAAGGATTACAGCAACATCGCGGTCTCGGCGGACAAGTCACCCGCGAGGCGCAACAACGTTGCCAGGCATTGGGGCACGCGCTCGACCAACGCTGGAGGGAGTGGCCGTATTCCGCACAGTGCCAGGCCTGGGGCGCGTTACGTCGCGACCCGGCGGATTTCGATGGCCATTGCCGATTGCTGCAGGACCTGCTCGGCGCCATCCAGCACCTCGAACTGCAACGCTGTGCGCTCAGCCTGGCGCGCCCGAGCATCGCCGCGCGCTGCTGGGAACTTGAAGAGCTGGGACGACTGCGCGGGCTGTCGGTACGCGCCGCCGCCCATCGAAGTTGCCCATTGGAAATGCTGATTCAATTGCAGTACCTGCACGAACGCTTGCTCAAGCACGCTCCCCATTCGCTGCACACTGCGCTCGAACAACTGCAACGCTGCCTGATCGGGACAACCACCGTGTCCATCACCCCGGCGCAGTGCTATGCCCTCCTCACCCCATTGCTCGACGAACGCCTGGACGCTATCCGCCGGGATCTGGATTGAGGCTGCCGTCACCAGAACAGAGATCCGCAACAGCTCGTTCCTTTACCGTAGATTCGCTACTATGTTTGCACCGCTTTCCTTGTCGGCGGATTTCTTCACTCTGGAGCCAGAATGCCTAGTCAAARGGACATCGCCGCCGAAAGCGGCGCACCGATGATTCCTGAACAGCGCCGTGAATTGATGCTGCGCCAATTGCGCAAGCATCAGGTGCTGAGCGTTCATCAGTTGATGGAAATGTTCGACTGCTCGCACATGACCATCCGCCGCGATATCGCGCTGCTTGAACAGGAAGGCCGTGCTTACTCGGTCACTGGCGGCGTGCGAATTGCCAGCCAGCTCCACAGCGAGCCCAGTCATCAGTTCAAGGCGGTGGTCGAGTTGCCGCAGAAGCAGGCGATGGCCAAGCTGGCCGCGCGGCTACTGCATGCCGATATGACGGTTTATCTGGATGCGGGGACCAGCACACTGGAAATCGTCCCGTACATCAAGGCGCTGTCGGGAATGACCGTGGTGACCAACGACTTCGGGATTGTCCAGGCGCTGATCGATGCGCCCCATGTCACGGTGATTCACACCGGCGGGCAACTGGATCATTCGAATCAATCGTGCGTGGGCGGTCTGGCGGTGGCCACCTTGCGTCAGATCGTCACCGATATCGCTTTCATTTCCACCAGCTCCTGGGATTTGCGTCGCGGCCTCACCACGCCGTCGGCGCTGAAGGTGGAGGTYAAGCAAGTCGCGATGCAATCGGCCTCGCAWGTGGTGCTGGTGGCCAGCAGTTCGAAGTACGGCACGTTCAGCATGTACCGGATCGCCGGGCTCGAGCAGTTCGACATCATCCTCAGCGACGACGCACTGACCCCTGCCGCGGCCGATAGCATCCGCAAGCAGGGTGTCGAACTGCTGTTGCCTTCCGATAACAACCTGTAAGGCGTTAGCGCGCCTTCCAGTCCCGCAGCCACTGCAAGCCGGCCGACGTGTTGCCACGGGGCCGGTATTCGCACCCTACCCAGCCGTCATAACCCAACTGGTCGATCAACTCGAACAGATAGGGATAGTTGACTTCGCCCAGGTCCGGCTCATGTCGATCCGGTACGCCGGCGATCTGGATATGACCGATGCCGGCGAAATCCCGACGCAGTTTAGTGGCCAGGTCACCTTCGACGATCTGGCAGTGGTAGCAATCGAACTGAACCTTCAGGTTACTGGCGCCCACTTCCTTGCAGATGGCCTGGGCCTGATCTTGGCGGTTGAGGAAAAAGCCCGGCATGTCGCGCGTGTTGATCGGTTCCAGCAGCACGGTGACACCGACCTTGGCGGCCTGCGCGGTGGCGTAGGCCAGGTTCTCCAGGTACGCGCCGTGATGCCGTGGTCGATCGTTTTCCGACGGCAGCAGCCCGGCCATCACATGGATGCGTGAGTTGCCCAGGACGGCGGCGTATTCCAGTGCGCGATCGAAACCGCTGCGAAATTCACTCTCCCGGCCCGGCAACGATACCGTGCCCCGCTCGCCTGCCGCCCAATCGCCGGGCGGTGCGTTGAACAGCGCCTGCACCAGGCCGTTATCGCTCAAGCGCTGTTTGAGTTCCTGGGCGCTGTAGTCGTAGGGGAACAGGTATTCCACCGCTTCAAAACCATCGGCGGCCGCGGCGGCGAAACGATCCAGAAACTCATGTTCAGGGTAGAGCATGCTGAGGTTGGCAGCAAAACGAGGCATGGTAGCTCCTTGGACAGAAGGTTAGACAAACGGCCAGATCAGCAAGGTAATACCGAAACCCAGCGTGCCGAGCAAGGTGGTCAGCACGGTCCAGGTACGCAGGCCGTCGGCCACGTTCAACCCGGACAGCTTGGTGAAGATCCAGTAACCGGCGTCGTTGATATGGGACATGGCCAACCCGCCACCGCCCATGGCCAGGCACAGCAGCGCCATGTGATTCGCGGTGAGGTTGAGGGTCGCGATCAGCGGGCTGATGATGCCGGCGGTGGTCACCAGCGCCACCGTGGTCGAGCCCTGGACCGCACGCAACAGCATGGTCAGCAGAAAGCCCAGCGCGAGCACCGGCAGACCGGTGGTGCGCAACAAATCGGAGACCACCGCGCCGATGCCGGTATCCACCAGCACCTTGCCGAACACACCGCCGGCACCGGCAATCAGAATCACCATGGCCACACCTGGCAAGGCCGAACCGATCACGTCAGACACCTGGGTACGACTCCAGCCCCGACGCGACCCCAACAACCAGGCACACAGCAAGGTGTCGATCAGCAGCGCCACCAATGGCGCACCGAGCACGGTCATGATGCCGCGCAGGACCGAGTCGGCAGGCAGCAACGAGTTGGACAGTGTTCCCAGCAGAATCAGAATGATCGGTAGCGCGATCAGGCTGACGATCATGCCAAAACCCGGCGCGGGTGCTGGCGGCAACTTGGAAACGATCGCGCTGGTGGACTCTTCCAGGCCCATGTGCGACGCGGCCACGGCAGCTCGTTCAGCGCTCTTGCCGTTGCCATTGGCCCAGGCGACCAGGTCTTCGTTGGTGACATGCGGGCCATAGACTTCGGCGCGGATATCGTCGGTCATCGGGTACACCCGACGGGTCATGCGCCCGGCCACGCGGTAACCGACATAGCAGAGGAACGCGGTGATCGGCAGACCGAACATCAGCACGCGACCGAGGTCGGCACCCAACTGACTGGCAGCGGCCACCGCGCCGGGGTGTGGCGGCAGGAAGGCGTGTACGGTCAGCAACGCAGCACACATCGGCAACGCAAACACCAACAGTGGCTTGCGTGCACTGCGGGCAACGCCATAGGCCAGCGGCATCAGGATGATCACACCGACCTCGAAGAACACCGGCACCCCGACCATGAACCCGGCAATCGTCAGCGCCAGCGGCGTGCGTCGATTGCCGAAACGGCTGATCAGCGTCTTGGCCAGCGCCTCGGCGCCGCCGGAGAGTTCGATGATCCGCCCGATCATCGCGCCCAGGGCAATGATGATCGCGATATGGCCCAACGTCTTGCCCATGCCGCCTTCGATGGTGGCGACCAGGTCGGCCGGTTTTACCCCGGCCACCAGCGCCACCAGAATGCTCACCAGCATCAACGCCACGAACGGCTGGAACTTGTACTTGAGCACCAAAAACAACAACAGAGCGATCCCTAGCCCCGCGGTAACCATCAGGATTAACGGGCTCATTTCACAAGCCCTCCGCGCCGGGCGAACACAAGGGTGCTGCAACCGGGTCTGAAAATGCCGCAGTGAAGGTGAGTCATGCCTGGATGTCCTCTTGTTATTGTATTTTTCAGGCAAGCCGGGGTCGTGGGAGTCGCTGCGCGTCTCCCGAACAAGGCCTGCTTTATCGGTCTATCGTGTTAAAAAACTTCAGCGCCCTACCAGTGCACACCGAAAGCCGCTCGCAGCTCGTCCAGTGCTGCCTGATCGAGTGGTTCGGGCTTGGGATTGCTCATCAGCCACAACCGCGCGGTTTCTTCGAGCTCCTCCAGGGCGTAGCTGGCTCTGGACACCGAACTCTCCCAGACCACCGGCCCCAGCCGTTCGAGCATCACGCCGCGAACACTGTTGGCCAGTTGTGCGACCTGTTCGGCCACCTTTGGCGAGCCGGGACGCTGGTAGCTGATCAACGGGATATGCCCGACTTTCATCACCTGATAGGGCGTCAATGGCGGCAGGATGTCGTTCGGCTGCCAGACACCTGCCAACGTCAACGCCACCAGATGAGTGGAATGGGTATGCACCACACCACCGACACTCGGGTTGCGGTCGTAGACCTGGCGATGCAACGCCAATGTCTTCGACGGCTTGTCGCCAGACACCCATTCGCCAGCCAGATTGACCTTGGCGATGGTCGCCGGATCGAGGCGGCCGAGGCAGACATCGGTCGGCGTGATCAGCCAGCCATCGTCCAGCCGTGCGCTGATATTGCCGGCGCTGCCGACGGTGTAACCGCGCTCATACAGGCTGCGGCCAACGTCGCAGATTTCTTCGCGCAGGGCGTTTTCATTACTCATTGCGCACCTCCGGTCTGGGCCAGTTGCTTCAGCGCTTTGCTGAAGAAATCCCGACCACCGAAGTTGCCTGATTTGAGCGCCAGGGCCAGAGGCTCATCGGTGCTGCTGACGGTTGCCGGCACACCCGGATCAATCTGCGCGCCAATTTGCAGCAGTTGTACGCCCAGCGCCTGAACCACCGCGCCCGAAGTTTCACCGCCGGCGATCACGAAGCGCCGCACGCCGCTCTGACGCAAGCCTTGGGCAATTTCGCCAAAGGCGTTTTCCACCAGACTGCCGGCCTGTTCGACGCCGAGCTGCTGCTGCACGGCCTTGACCTCGTCCGGTGCGCTGGTGGCGTAGATCAATACGGTTTGTTCATTGTTCTTGGCGAAGGCCAGAGCCTGGGCCACCACGGGTTCGCCAGCCGCCAGGGCCAACGGATCAATCCGCAACGCGGGTCGACCGGCTTCGAGCCAGGCTGCGACTTGGCCATTGGTGGCGATCGAAGCGCTACCGGCCAACACCACTTCACCACCGGCCACCGCCGGGAGTTTCGAGGCATCGAGGTCGCGCAATTTACCGGCGCGACGGAAGTTTTCCGGCAAGCCCAGGGCCAGCCCCGAGCCGCCAGTCAACAACGGCAAGTCGGCGCAGGCGGTGCCGAGGGTGTACAGATCCTGGTCCGACAAGGCATCGGCAATCGCCATACCGATACCTTGAGCCCGCAGTTCGGCGATGCGCCCGCGTACCTTTTCGGCGCCTTGGGCAATGGTGTCGTAGCGCAACAGGCCGACGTTCAGACGGGTCTGCGACTGCAGCACCCGCACCAGGTTGGCATCGGTCATCGGCGTCAGCGGGTGATGCTGCATGCCCGACTCGCTGAGCAGTTGATCCTGGACGAACAAGTGACCGCGAAAGATCGTCCGGCCATTCTCCGGGAACGCCGGGCACGCCAGGGTGAAGTCGCTGCCCAGCGCCGCCAGCAGTGCTTCACTGACCTGGCCGATATTGCCGGCCGCGGTGGAATCGAACGTCGAGCAGTACTTGAAGAAAATCTGCTCGCAGCCTTGCTCACGCAACCAGGCCAGCGCGGCAAGGGATTGCTCGACCGCTTCGGCGACTGGAATGGTGCGTGACTTGAGGGCGATGACGATCGCATCGGCATCGAGCCCGGCCGCCACTTCGCTGCTCGGAATGCCAATGCTTTGCACGGTGCGCATACCGCCGCGCACCAGCATGTTGGCCAGGTCCGTGGCACCGGTGAAATCGTCGGCGATGCAGCCCAGCAATGGGCGTGCAGGGGTAGTGTTCATTGGGTGTTCCTCAAACCGGCTCGGTCTTGGCAGTCGGCAACTCGATGCCGGGGAAAATCTTGATTACTGCCGAGTCGTCCTCACGCCCGAAGCCGGCACTGGAAGCCTGCATGAACATCTGGTGGGCGGTGGCCGACCGAGCAACTGGTTGATGATCTTGACCTTCGAACCCAGGCCATGGCTGTCGCCCAGGCGATAAACCTTGCCGGCCATGCCTGCCAGGACGGCTTCGGCCTTGGCGTAAGCGTCGGCCGGGCCGGACGTCATCATGGTCATTTCACCGGCAGCCGCCTTGGCTGCGCCACCGGAGATCGGGGCATCCAGATACAGCAAGCCCTGGGCGGTCAGGCGCTGGCCCAGGTCGACAGCGTAGGTCGGGGCCACGGTGGCACAACCGATCACCAGGCTGCCCGGGCGCAACGCAGCGACGGCGCCACCCTCGCCAAACAATACGGTTTCGGTCTGCTCGGCGTTCACCACCACGGTAATGATCACGTCGCACGCCGCGGCCATCTGCGCGGGCGAAGAGCACGCCACGCCGCCCTCCCCGGCAAACTGTTCAGTCACCTGCGCACGCACATCACAGGCATGCACATTGAAACCACTGCGCAACAGTGAGCGGGCAATGCCCAACCCCATCGCGCCCAGACCGACAACACCGACATTCTTGTTATTCATGGGGTACTCCTGAGGGAAGCAACGGCCTGTTCCACGCCGACAAAGCGCAGGCGGCGGGCCGCGATGTAGAGATGGGCACCGGCGGCATGGCCAGCGGATCGCCCAACACAATGGCAGCTACGAGCTGCTTGACACGGGTTGAGCAGATAATCCACCAATGAACAGATTATGTGAAGTATTTTTTTAAAATAACATTTTTTAACATCGGCTCAGATGCATCGATAGCCGCGACGCGCTTTTTTGTAGCAGCTGTCGAGCTCGCGAGGCTGCGTTCGGCKGCGCAGCMGTCGTAAAACCAGAACTCGCGGTGCRTCAGGCMRACCRCGTCAGCCGGATTCACGACGGCTGCGCCGCCGAACGCAGCCTCGCAGGCTCGGCAGCTGCTACGGGTCGCGTTCACGCAGGTGAAAAAAGTCAGATTGCCATCAGGCCGCCTTGCAAAAACACCACGACCGTCTAAGTTCAGAACTATCTCTACAGGCGTAACCAAACCGTACATAAACCAGCCCCTCAGGCGAGAGAATCTATTGATCTAAAACCAACCAGACGCTGCTTTTAATTACTGACACGGAATCAGTCATAAAAATAAAGAGGGATGCTTGATGAAGCGCAGCCATGGGTATCGTGCGTTCTCGCAACGGGGGCCTGCCGGTCATTTCTGGATTTCATTGCTTTGCTTCTCAGGCTTGGTGATCGCCAGCTTTCTGTTGTTCGAACAACAGATCCAGGACTTCCTGACCCATCTCAACTTGTACCAGCCTTCCACTCCCACCCAAAAACTCAACCTGGCCCTGCTGCTGATCGCCCTGCTCGCGCTGGACGTGGTGCTGCCGGTGCCTTCGAGCATGGTCGCGCTGCTGGCCGTGGCCATGCTCGGCGCTGTTGGCGGCTACCTGGTGATTTTCGTGGGGCTGTGCCTGGGGGCCGGGCTGGGGTATGCGCTGGGGGCGGGCTATTTTCGGCTGCTGTCCGGCCGCCTGGGCCTGCATCAGCGCCAGCCGGGGCAACTGGCATACAAGCTGGGCACGCTGTCGTTGATCTGCCTGCGCGGCGTGCCGGTATTGGCCGAAACCTCGGTGGTGGCCGCCGGGATGCAACGTTATCCGCTGCCCGCGTTCGTGTTAGTGACCACCCTGGCCAATGCCGGTCTGGCACTGGCCTACAGCGCCATCGGCATCTACCTCGTCGAGCAGAACGCGCTGCTGGTGACCCTGCTCGCCAGCATGGTGTTGCCCGGGCTGTTTATCGCCGGGTACAGCCTGTTCAAAACCTTGCGCAAGCAAAACGCCGAGCAATCCCTGCACGGGCGTTTCGAGGTCCGTTACGACTACCCGGTGGTGTTCACCGATCACCTGTTCGAGCCGTCCAATCCGTGTCTGCATCACCAGCTCACCGCACGACTCACCCCACAGCACCGGGGCCCGGCGACGGTGCTGGTGTTCGCCGATGAACAACTGCTGCAAAGCGCCCCGCACCTGCTGGAACAGATCGACGCCTACTTTGCCGCCCATGCGGCGGACCTGCATTTGCAGGCCGCGCCGATTGCGGTGCCGGCCGGCGAACTGAGCAAGGACTCACAGGTGTTGCAGCAGCTTTACACCGATATGCTGCAGCATGGGCTGGACCGGCATTGCTATGTGCTGGCCCTGGGCGGCGGTGCGGTGCTGGATGCGGTGGGCTACGCCTGCGCCACCTTCCACCGTGGCATTCGCCTGATCCGCATCCCGAGCACCGTGCTGGCGCAGAACGACGCCGGCATCGGGGTGAAAAACGGCATCAATGCCTTCGGCCAGAAGAACCTGCTGGGCGCCTTCTACCCCGCCACTGCGGTAATCAACGACTTCCAGCTGCTGACCAGCCTGACCCGCCGCGACCAGATCGCCGGGCTGGCCGAGGCGGTAAAAGTGGCGCTGATCAAAGACCAGGCCTTCTTCCAATGGATGGAACAACAGGCCGACGCCCTCGCCCACTTCGATCACTCGGCCAGCCGCTATGCCATTCGCCGCTGCGCCGAACTGCACCTGGCACACATCACCGGTGCCGGCGACCCCTTCGAGCGCGGTAACGGACGGCCACTGGATTACGGGCATTGGGCCGCGCACAAACTGGAAAACCTCAGCCGGCACCGACTGCGCCATGGTGAAGCCGTGGCGGTGGGCATGGCCCTGGATGGGCTCTATGCCAATGCCCTGGGGTTGTTGAGCGATGCCGACACCGAACGGCTGCTGAACCTGTTGCTCAAGCTCGGCTTCAGCCTGAGCCCGCCGGAACTGACCTTGAAAGATGCACAGGGACGCTCGCTGGTTCTGCTCGGTCTGGAGGAATTCCGCCAGCACCTGGGCGGGCAACTCTCCATCCCCATGCTCAGCCGGATCGGCGAGTCGGTGGACCTGCACGAGATCGATGCCGCGCGGATGGAACAGGCGCTGCAACGGCTGTCGACCCGCATCGATCCGGCGCTCACCCTCAGCGAGGGCTGCGCGCAATGAGCCAGACACCACTGAACCTGAAAACCTGGATGACCCTCGGCCGGGTATCCAACCTGCCCACCGTGTGGACCAACACCTTGGCCGCCGCCCTGCTCGCCAGCAGCGCTGGTGCCCTGGCGCCGCCGTCGTCGCTGGTGTGGATCCTGCTGTTGGCCGCGCTGTCGTTGCTGTATCTGGCCGGCATGTTATTGAACGACCTGCTGGACGCCGACTGGGACCAACAGCACCACAATCCCCGCCCTATCACGTTGGGTCTGGTCAGCCGCCAGCAAGTGGGGCTGGCTACTGCGCTGTTGCTGATACTGGCTGCGGCCTCGGTATTGGGCCTGAGCCGGTTGATCGATCAACCGCACTGGTTGCTGGGTAGCGCCACCCTGCTGGTGGGCTGCATCCTCGGCTACAACGTGCTGCACAAGAAATACGCCCACAGCGTCTGGCTGATGGGCGCCTGCCGCTCGGCCCTCTACCTGACGGCGGCGGCCAGCCTGGCGGTGCCGCCGGAGCCGATCTGGCTGTGCGCCATGTTGCTTGGCGTCTACATCAGCGGCCTGACCTACCTGGCTCGTCAGGAACACAACAACCAGTTGCTCAGCCGCCTGCCGCTACTGCTGATGTTGAGCCCGCTGGCGCTGGCGATCTATTCCGACAACGTCTGGTTCTGGCCGGTGCTACTGCTCTGGCTTGGCTGGCTGGGCTGGCATTACTGGCACCACTTGGCCAACCCGCAGCAACGGCAAGTCCGTGCCTTTATCGGCGCTGGCCTGGCGGCTCTGCCACTGTTTGATGCCCTGGTGCTGGCTGTGGCCAACCAGCCGCTGGGCAGCCTGTTATGCGTTCTGGTGTTTTTCCTGCTTCCACACTTCCAGCGCTGGATCAAACCGACATGAACATGGACGTCACTGCATCGCCATCGGCGGCTCTCGAAATACGCCACGACTGCCTCGCCGAACAACACCGGGCCCTTACCCAACAGCTCGATGACGCCGAGCTGCAGTGGTGGCGCCAGGCACAGGAGCGGCTTGCCCAACGCCCGGACGCCAATACCGCGGCGCTGTTGAGCAGCCAGTCCAAGCGCAACTTCAAGGAACAACCACTGCCCCACAGTCCCGACTGGAGCAGTGTCCAACTGGCGCGGGCATTGTTGCTGGCTCAGGTCCTGGAGCAACAGCCCCTCGCCGGGCAACTGCCCTTGCTGCGCCAACTGTTTCTGTGGGGCGACGATCAAGAAAAAATCGCCACCCTGAAGGCCCTCGACTGGCTCGACAGCCGTGGGCTCTGTGTGGAGCTGGCGCTGCAGGCCGGGCGTACCAGTAACAGCCAGGTGTTCGCCGCCCTCGCGCTCGACACCCTCTACCCATCGCGCCATTACAGCGAACGGGCCTTCCATCAATTGGTGCTGAAGGCGCTGGGCATGGGGCTCGATATACGACGCCTGATCGGCCTGACCCAACGACACAGCGTCACCCTCAACCAGCTGGCCCTCGACCTGCTGGACGAACAGCTCGCCGCCGAACGAACGGTGTCCGCCGGGCTGCCCCGAGTGATTGCCTTCGACCTGCTCAGCCCGGCGCAACACCAGCGCCTGGCCGGCCTGAGTCAGCAGCAACGCTTGCCGCCTGAGTGGCATGAGTACTTGGCCGGCACCTCACAGAACTGACACTCAACGACTCCTTTTCCTTGACGAGGATTTACCATGCTCAAGTACTTCGACCCGCATATTCATATGGTCAGCCGCACCACCGATGACTACCAGAACATGGCCGCCGCCGGCATCACCGGGGTGATCGAACCGGCCTTCTGGCAGGGTCAGGCCAGGACCAGCGTCGGCAGTTTCATCGACTATTTCGACACCCTGTTGGGCTGGGAGCGCTTTCGCGCCAGCATGTTCGGCATTCATCATTTCTGCACCATCGGCCTCAACCCCAAGGAGGCCAATGACCTGTCGGTGGCCAATGAAGTGCTGGAGATTCTGCCGCGCTACCTGGTGAAAGACGGCGTCGTGGCGGTCGGCGAAATCGGCTACGACGACATCACCCCGGAGGAAGATCGCTTCCTCGCCGCTCAGCTGGAGCTGGCCAGACAATTCAATTTGCCGGTGCTGGTGCACACCCCGCACCGCGACAAGATCGGTGGCACCAAACGCACCCTGGCGGTGATTCGCGAAGTCGGGATTGCCGAGCACCTGGTGATCATCGACCACCTCAACGAACTGACCCTGCCGCTGGTGCTGGACAGCGACTGCTGGCGCGGCCATTCGATCTACCCCAACACCAAGATGTCGGAACAGCGCATGGTCGCCCTGTTGCAGCAGTACGGCACCGAGAAAATGGTGGTCAACAGCGCCGCCGACTGGGGCATCAGCGACCCGCTCAAGGTGCCGAAAACGGGTGAAGCGATGCTGGCTGCCGGCTTCAGCGAAAGCCAGGTCGAACAGGTGCTGTTCCACAACCCCGTGGACTTTTTTGCCCAAAGCGGCCAACTGGACAAGTCCCTGGTCAGCACCCCGCTGCCCATCGACCAGCGTCGGCAGTGGCAGGAGAACTCTGCCCTGCGTGGCCAGGAACCGGTGATCAAATGAGTGCCGGCACGGGTTGGGCTGCCGCGCAGGTCGGTTATTGCAGCAATGTGCACCCGACCCGTGACCTGGCGGGACTACGGTCATCCATCGAATGGCATTTCCGGGGTGTGCGCACCCTGCGCGGCCTGAACGAGCAAGACAGTGGGCTGTGGATCAGCGCCCTCGCCGCAGCCGAACTACAGCAGGCGTCAGCTCGCGCGGACTTCCTCAGCCTGCTGCAACGCAGCGGGCTGCGGCTGACTTCACTTAACGGCTTTCCCTATGGCCAATTTCATCAAGGCGCGGTGAAAGCCGACGTCTATTTGCCCAACTGGACTGATCCGAAACGGCTGGCGTACAGCCTGAATCTGGCCCGAATCCTGGCGCACGCCCTGCCGTCGGATTGCCCCCAAGGCGTGATTTCCACCGTACCACTGGGCTATGCCGCCGACTGGAACCCGCGGCGACAGCAGCGTGCCGAACACCTGCTGCGCCAACTCACGGCTTCACTGGCCAGGCTGCATCGGGAGACGGGCAAGAAGATCGTGTTCTGCCTGGAGATGGAGCCGGACTGTGTGCTGGAAAACACCGACCAGGCCATCGCCTTCTTCCACCGCTACCAAGCCAGCGATCCGCACCATGACTATCTGGCGCTGTGTTTTGATGTCTGCCACCAGGCCGTGGTTTTCGAACACTGCTATCAGTCGCTGGAAAAGCTGCGCCAGGCCCGAGTGCCTGTCGGCAAGATCCAGCTGTCGAACGCGCTGATTTGTCACCTGCCCGCTGAAGACCACAACCGGCGCGAACACGTGCTCAAGACCTTGAGCGACTTCGCCGAAACCACCTACCTGCATCAAGTCAAAGCCCGAGATGCGCAGGCGCGGTTATCGGGCTGGGCCGACCTGCCCGCCGCCCTCGACGATTGCGCCAATAACCTGGGGCAGTACCCCGAACTGCGGATTCATTTCCACATCCCGCTGTTCAGCGAACACTTGCTGCTGCCTGAGCTCAGCGGCAGCCAGATCGCGCTGTCGCAGACTTTCGACTTTCTCGCAGACCATGGGGATTTTCGTCCCGTGCTGGAAGTGGAAACCTACAGCTGGGGCGTCCTGCCCGCGCAACTGCGGCCCAACACCGAGCACGCCCAACTGCAGGGAATCGCCGCAGAACTGCACTGGGTCGAAGAACAACTGCGCCAGCGTCAATTGCTACAACCCCAAGTGCGGGAGGCGTACGCCGATGCCCTCTGATCACCCGCGTCAACCGCTGCTGCTGATCAACGTGGTCGGGCTGACCCCCGCGCTGCTGGGGCCGGCAACGCCGCACATCAATGCCCTGCTGAAAACCGCAAAAATGGCCAGCCTGCAACCAGTGTTTCCGGCCGTCACATCGACGGTGCAGGCGTCGATTCTCACCGGCCTGTCGCCGTCGGAACACGGCATCGTCGGCAATGGCTGGTATTTTCGCGACCAGGCCGAAGTGCGATTCTGGCTGCAACCCAACGCACTGATCCAGGGAGAAAAGGTCTGGCAGGCGCTCAAGCGTGAGCTCCCCGGGTTCCGCTGCAGCCAGTTGTTCTGGTGGTACAACATGTATGCGGACGTGGATGCAGCCATCACCCCACGCCCGCACTACCCGGCCGATGGCCGCAAGATGTTCGGCCTGTATTCGTCACCGGCCTCGTTGCATGAGCGTATTGAGCAGCAGATCGGTGAATTTCCGTTTCCGGGTTTCTGGGGTCCGGCGGCCGGCATCGCATCGAGCCGCTGGATCGTCGACTGCGCCATCGCCGAATTCCAGCTCGATCGACCGGACCTGCAGTTGGTCTACCTGCCGCATCTCGACTATTGCCTGCAGCGACTGGGCCCTGATCATCCGTCGATTGCCGACGAGGTGCGGGCCATCGACAGTGAAGTGGGTCGCCTGCTGGCCTTTGCCCAGGAGCAAGGTGCGGCGGTGATGCTGTTGTCCGAATATGGGATCGAAGCGGTACAGCAATCCGTATCGATTAACCGGCTGTTGCGCTCGGAAGGCTTGTTGCAGGTGCGCCAGTCGCTGACCTGGGAGTTGCTCGACCCCGGCGCCAGCGCGGCCTTTGCCGTGGCCGATCATCAGATCGCGCACATCTACGTGAAACAGGCGCAAGACATTCCTCGCATCAAAGCGCTGCTGCAGCGCCAGCCCGGCATCGAGCAGGTGCTGGATAAAGCCGAACAACGGGCCTGGCAACTGGATCATCCGCGCAGCGGCGAGCTGGTGACCGTGGCCGCGCCGGGTTACTGGTTCGATTACTACTACTGGCTCGACGATCGCAAGGCACCCGACTTTGCCCGCACCGTGGACATCCATCGCAAGCCCGGCTACGACCCGCTGGAACTGTTCATCGACCCGGCCATTCGCTTCCCCAAATTGAAAGTGGCGCGCCGCCTGCTGCAGAAAAAGCTCGGCTTTCGCTACTACATGGACCTGATTCCGCTGGACACCCGCCTGGTCCGTGGCAGCCATGGTCGCCTGCCCGACAGCGAGAACACCGGCCCGCTGCTCATCACCAATTGCGATCTGCCGTTGCCCCAGCGCCTTGCGGCCACGGCAGTGAAGCAACTGCTCCTGGAACACTTCCTGGGGCATTCACACACCGACCCGGCCAATGCCAAGGAGCTTCCATGCGGCGAGCCATTTCTATAACAGTTCTGAGTGCCTTGGCCGGTTTGGCTCAGGCACAGGACACCAACAACTTCAACTGCAGCAACTTCCTGCAATTTGGAATCAGTGCCGACCAGACCCGTACGGCGTTCAACAAGCACCCCGAGACCATGGCCTGGAACTGGTTCGTCTGCCTGAACCAGCCCGACGCCCAGGGTTACAACCGCGTGTGGGAGTCGTTCAAGCCTTCCGACCAGGTCTACCTGGCCAATGGCGTCAACCCTGGCTCGTATGACAGCCGCATGAAGCCGCCGGACGAGGTGCTCAAGCAAGCCAAGGCCCTGGGGCTGGACGCGAACCGTCTGCTGCACAACCTCAATGCCACGCAGCAGGTCGACGGGATGAGCCTGGAAATGGGCGGTACCGTCGTGCCTGAGGCACAGCGAGGCCAAGTCGTGCGCTTTCAACTGCTGATGTCTCAGGACACTTATAACTACATCGTCAAGAACAATGTCTACAACGTAGATGGCCAGGAGGCCCTGACGAGCAACCTGAACTTTCCCGCCACGGCCTGGGAATTGAAAGCCGCCTGGCTGTGGATCGGCGCGGACATGGACTACAAGAAGAAGCTGGAGAACGACGGCTACTACACCGCCCAGGCCTATTACCAGCAGGGCACCGACTACAGGGTCGGCTATGCGGCGTTGAGTGGCTTGCATGTGGTCAACAAACTGGACTCCAGCTGGGTCTGGACCACCTTCGAGAACGTCAACAACAGAAAGTACACCGTGACCAAGGGCCACCCGCCCCGGCCGATGACAAACAGCACCGGACCGACATCGGATGCCATACCGGTCAATACGCAGTTCCAGGCCAACAACCCGACGCTGTCGAAATACGAGTTGATCGGCGTGGAATATCAACCCAAGACCCAGGTGCTGGCGAACTCGCAGCTGGAATCGGCGTTCCAGGACACCTCATCCTGCCTGGCCTGCCACGGCACCGCCGCCTACTCGAAGACCGACGGTTACTTCAATTTCGCCATCCCGACCCAGGGCGGTCTCACCTACCCCACTACACCGCTGCCGGACAAAGACTTCAACGGCTACAAAAAACTGGATTTTGTCTGGTCGCTGAAACGCGCCCAGTGGAAACGCTAAGGAGAGCACGACATGAGCGTATTGAATTTTCCCCGCATCTACCTCAACGGCCAGATGTTCTGGAACCCGCCAACAGCCAACAACAACGACATGTTCCCGCTGTATGACGCGGTGAACACGGACATCAACTGGTCGTTCATGACGCACTTCGGCATCGACCGGAACAATGCTCCCGACACCCTGATGCCATGGGCCATCTCGACGCAGTACATGGCTGGCATGCCGACCTATGTACAGCAGGTGCCAAACAATATCAATCCGAAGCATGACCCGTACATGCCCGCCGAATGGGATCTGTTTGGCGACAACGGTTGCGGCCTGGTGAACTACGGGAAAACCAAGTCGACCGTTATCGGCGGCGAAGTGCAGCCCAATAGCTACATCGATAAGGATGCACTGATCGGCGCGCAATACCACTTGCTCGGCAGCCCCCTGGGCAGCAATACCCCGACCGCGGCGCGCTTCGTGGATATCAGCCCATGGCAGAACACCTTCACGGCGCTGTACTTCGACAAACTGGTGTTAGGGGACGCGAACTGCGGCCTGACCCTCAACCGCAAGTACCGGATGATGGACCGTTTCCTGAACTTCAGTTGGGGAGCCCTGGGTGGCCTGGTGAACGTCAGCACCACCTGGCAGACCTGCTTCCCCAAGGAGAATCTGGAATGGGCGCTCGGCAACTCGTCCCTGCTGGCCAACCTGAAGCAGCAGATGGAGCAGCAAGGGGCACAGGGCCTGATGTTCCGCTTTTGCGTCTACCTGACCTGCTATGACAAGAACGGGATATTCAACGATTACCCACAGCGCCTCGACACCCGTTCCAACAACCCGAACGTCATGGCGAAAGTGCGTGACCTCTACAGAAAGGGCTTGGACAACGTCAACGAGATTTTCTTCAATCCTGCCTACAGCCGCACCTCGGCGGTCCTGGGGCTGTGGTTCGCCGGTGAATACCCCACCGCGCCCGCCGGAAGGCGACTGGTGGCCAATAAGGCGGTGTCGATGAGCCAGCTGTATTCCCAGGAGACACAACAAGTCAAGTTGGGGGTGATTTCGGCACAGATCAACGACTACACCCTGTCACTTGACCTGGGCAATACCTTTCCGAGCTATCCCGTGGATGCCACGGCTGATATCCCCGTCCCGGAAAAATTCAATGCCGGTACCTACCATTTGGGTGCCGAGAAGGATGGAACATTCAAGCCGGCGGTCATCTTGAACTTCGCGGACTATCGGCAGTCGGCCTTCAACCAGCGCTCGGGTATCCTCGATGTTCCCCTCGATGACTATACCAAGGGTGTATTGGAATCCGGTCCCCTGATTCTACGTCGGTTGGGCCTGTACAGCGCTCCCCAGACCGTCGCCGCCACCCAGCAGACATGGACCGCCGAGGTGATCGAAAGCGGCAGCTTCATCGACGTCGGCGACTACAAGAAGCTGACCATCATGGTGCAGAACAATGGCCAGCCGGCCGCCAACACGACACTGTGGGTGGCCGAGTACAACAACCCCTACATGGTGACCAGCAGCGACTACTACCTGGCATTCAGCAACGCCGCCGACTTCACGCTGTTCTACGACAACCCGGCGGACCGCAGCAAGAACACGGCCGGTCTGCCGCAGTTCACCGACGCACCCTCGGTCGGCCTCTACCGCAGCACTGGCAGCGGCCGCCGACTGACGGACCTGCAGGACGTGCCTGAACCTTCTGGAACCCCAGTCGGTTATCAAGAGTTCCTCACTGTTTCCGGTAAACCGGTCGCGGTGAACCTGCGCCCCTGCCTGACCTTGGACAAGCCCATCGGTCGCACCGGTACGCTGAACGACGAGAAGGGCAACTCCGTCAATTACACCTATGCCGTCATCACCACCAACGCCCAAGGTATCGCTCAGATAGGCTGCAAGGCAGTCGCGCCAGGCTTCCCCACCCTGCGCTTCTTCGTGAAGGAAGGCGATAAGGATCCGACCATCCCCTTCAGCTTCCCGCTCTCCGAGGCCTACGTCGACTTCCTTGCCCCGCTGCGGGTCCTGCCGCTGGACATGAAGTTGCAACAGGACTTCATCGACACCTGGAACGGCATGTGCACCTCCACGCAAGCTCCGGAAGAAATATGGAACACGTTCATCTTTCCAAAGGTGCTGCAGTCGTTCTATTACCTCTACCCCATCATGAACAAGTACATGCCCCTTGATTCACGCACGCGGGTGGAGGGCGCCGTCGACCAGTTACTCATATTGATCAACAAGGACAACCAGGACGAAAGCACCCTGGCCATGCCGATCACCCGAGACCTGTCGCAAAGCCGCCGCGCCGTGCTGCAGCTGTGGGCCAAACGCCTGGTGAAACTCAACTTCCCACCCAGGAAACTCTCCATGAGCGACTACAACGACCTTTGACGTTTCACGCCGGATTACCGGGTGGCGAGTCCGCCACCCGGCACTTCACAGGAGGTGTCCCATGAAAATCATCTTGGACCGGTTGTTGCTGCTGATCCTGCTGCTCAGCCCGCCTGTTTTCGCCCAGGACAGCGAGGCCATCTACTTCAGCATGGGGGTGCACAACAACCTGGGGTGTAACGAAAAGAACGGCAACTGCATCGCCAAGCGTTCCGTGGGCGAGCCTTCCGATCCGTTTTTCCCGGCCTACTGGATCAGCGACTGGACCATGTACCGGGTGATGCACAACTACGAGAAAAACCCGCCGCCCTACAGCAATCCACCCACCACCCTGACCCCGGCGGACTACACCGTCTCTCGCGGCACCAGTTACTACGACACCGCCTACATCCCGCCGGATGGCGACGGCTTCGGCGCGATGATGGAACACTACGAGAAATACTGCCTGCCGATCTTCCCGATCAAGAACAACAACTACACCTGCTCCTTCGTGTCGCTGGGCAACAAGGCCTACTTCCTGACCTATCCCCAGGACCGTCCCAAGGACATGCCGGCCTGCTGCATGTTCTCGCCGATGAACCACCCACCACGGCAGGATTTCATCAAGCACCTGCCCTACAGTGCCGCGCGCAGCCAGAACCTCAATGGCAGCGTGCAAGCCTATGCCCTGGATGTCGACTCGCCACAAGGCCCGATCCTGTTCGGCTACGCCTTCTACAAGAACGTCACGGGACAACCGCCCTACCGGCATCCGCAGTCGTTCTATTTCTCCGGTGATGCCAGCGTCGCCAATGCCCCCATCGTCAGCCAGAACTACACCAACTTCCGCATCGCCAAACCGGACCCGGCCCAGACCTGGGCGCAAGTGGCTGCCATGTGCCCGGCGAATCCAYCGCCCTGCCAATTGTTCGAGCCACCGGCGTCACAGAGCAACGGCCAAAAGGCGCAGTGGAACAAGCTCATGCAACGCAAACCCTGAATAACGACGAAGGATCGCCATGAAAACCACATTCCGTTTCTGCGTGATGTTAGTGGGCCTGGCCAGTCTGCCGGCCTTGATCCTGGAGCAGGCCCTGGCCCGAGAACAGGCCATGCCGTCGACGCAGGCCAGTAACCTGAGTTGCCAACCCCCCAGCACCGCGCCGGCCGCCAATGCCAGTCAGGACCAGTTCGATCAATACAGCTGGCAAATGTTCATCGCCTTGAACTGGCCCGCACAGGACGGGCAGCGCGGTGATCCCGACTGCGCCAAACAGCCTGGGGACCCCGGCTACACCGTTTGGCAAACCTACAAGACCGTGGAGGAAATCTTCCTGCCGAAGGGGGCAGATCCTGGCCCGTGGAACACCCCGCAGACCGCCAAAAGCCTGGGCATCATCAACATCGCCGCGCTGAAGAACAGCACCCAGGTGAATGCCGTGGATCAGGCTGTCGGCGGCTGGCTGATCGACCAGGCCGGCAACCCGACCTACTACGACATTTCGGCCAACGAGACGTCCTACGACTACATCGTCAACAACAGCTTCTATAACGCCGATGTCGTTTCCAAAGCCAACAACATTAACTTTCCCAACGGGGTCATCGAGGTCAAGTCGAGCTGGCGCATCCTCACCCCCAACGACAATGCCAGCCACTACCTGACCATGCTGGCGCGCGTAGCCACGTTCAACGACCAGGGCCAGCGCAGCGGTGTCACCGAGGCCTACCTGGGCCTGGTGGGCCTGCACATCATCACCAAGGTCAATGGCTATCCACAGTGGATCTGGTCGACCTTCGAACAGATCGACAACGTTCCGCCCAAGGAACTGGTACACGGTGAGTGGGTCGATCAGCCGACACCCGGCACAACCTACTCCTACTTCAACCCCACCGCGCCCCTCGTCAGCCTCAACCAGTCACCCTGCGACTGGCAGACTCAGGGCGGACAACTGGTCTGCGTGCCCAAACCCGGCACCACGTTCCAGACCCCGAACCCGCTGAACCGGGTCACCCCGATTGCCGAGATCACCAACGGGGTAAACACCAATTACCGCACCAACCCGGACGTGCAAAAAAGCGTGTTGAAGTACTACCAGCTCATCACCACCCAGCGTCCGTTGATGCCGGACAACCCCAGCAATCCACTGGGCCAGCCGACCCCGTCGCTCTCGGCCAACGTGACCATGGAGAGCTACATCCAGCCCAACAGCAGCTGCATGAATTGCCACTCCATGGCGACACCGGTCAAGAGCCCCTACAAGGCCGATTTCTCCTACATGTTCAAATTCGCCAACGCGCCTGTCGGCAAAACCACCAAGGACGAGGAATAGATCATGAGCATTCTCAATGGACCACGCCTGAATTTCTGGGGCGGCATCCGCACGGACGTCAGCCTGCCGAACAACTCCCCCACCATCCCTTACGACGGCAATGATGAATGGCCGCTCTTCGACCTGACCACCTCGACCCTGGCACCGACTGCGCAGTCTTACACCGACGATCAGCTGAACAACATGATCAACGCGCCCGACGGCGACTACTACACCGCTGGCGGCTGGAATCACTATGGGCAGCATGTCGTCGACATGCAGAACGCCTTGATCAGTTCCCAGGGCAATCCGGGCAGCATCAGCACCACCGGCGACATGGTGGGCCAGCCGGTTTATCTGCTCGGCTCGGTGGATCCGGTGACCGGACAAGGCCCCGTCTCCGGCCCGATGATGGTGGACCTGGACCCCACCTCCTCAACGACCACCCAGATATTCGTCGGCGGCCTGCAGATTGGTGGTAACAGCGACATCCAGTTGCTGATTCGCAGTAATACCGTGTGCAGCAGTTTCGACGTGGCGGGACGTGTGCTGTTGCCCGCGAAAATGGATGCGCCGGGATCTTTCCACGCCAGCGGTACGTTTCAACTGACCTTCCCTTTGAGCAGCATCGTCAGCTGGAACCAGAACAGCAGTGGCCTGCGCTCGATCATCCAGGCACCGGGTGCGACCGGCATTGTCCTGCGTTTCGTCATGTTCGAAATGTGCCCCACGATGACCACGGAACAACTGGACGCCGATTATGCCGCCGGCCGATACACCCCCAACCCGAGCATCGGCAGGGTCATCGGTACGCTGGCCCCGGCCTTCGCCGACGAGCCGCTGAACTGCCAGCCGGGCCGGCAACTGGTCAACCAGAGTACGGGGAATGCCGGCTATGCCGACCTGGGCGGCAACGGTTACCTGAGCATCGACATGGTGAACGTCATTCCGAAGCAAACCTTCAGGGCCGTCAGGGACGATATCACCAGCCCTATCGGACCGAACGCGAACTACGGCCCCGTCACCATCACCGCAGGCACCACTGAACTGGCCACCCTGGACCCGACCAACCGCTTTCTATTCGACTACTACGTGTATGGCGGCATCGTCGACCTGCCCCTGACCGCCAACCAGCTACAGGCAGTGCAGACCGCCGCCCTGGCGATCAACGCGCCCGGCAAGGTCGCCGGTACCACGTTGCAAGCCACCGAATCGACCTATCGGGTGTATGCCGATCAGCGCAACGTCTACCTGGAGGACTACCCCAATGGCCTGTCAATCACCTTGCAGGTCAGGTACTTGGGCGGTCCGGTCCCCAAAGCCACCGAAATCGACCTGCAGGCTGCTGCTCCTGCTGTGTACGATGAACCGCAATACTGGGATTTCCTCGATTTTCCTGCATCGCTGACCGTTAACCCTGGCCAGCTCGCGATCAGTTTCCCGGTCACCGTCAAAGCGGGTTCTGCCGCCCAGGCGGGTTTTGTCGCCTTGACCTACACAGCCAATGGCCTTCCAAGCAGTGGCTACTTCACCAGCTTTCGCAAATACGCACAGACCGACTTCGACATCCCCGCGGGCACCCACATCACCTGGGAGCTGATGTACCCGAACGTCCTGCGCTTTCACTACCTGGCCTTCCCCGCCATGTCGCGCTACATCCCGCTCAATCAGCCCGACGCGGTCATGGGCGCCAAGAACCCCATCCTCGCCCGAACTTCGGATGCGTACAAAGGCACCACGCTGTTCATGCCCGTGGTGCGCTCGATGTCGCCCTGCCAGCGGGCGCTGCTCCGGGCTTATCTCACCGGTGAACCGTGGCAACCGCCGCAGTAACCGCATCCATCCGTTATTCATGGAGAGAGCCCTATGCCCATTCCCATTAATATCCCGGCGCGGCCCAGCGAAACCCTGTGCCCGAGCACCATCATCGCCGAAGGCCTGCTGAACCCTCGGGGCATTTGCGTGCAGGCCGATGGCAGCCTGCTGTTGACCGAAGCCGGCTCGGGCCTGCCGGAGCAGCCCTTCAGCGGTCGTATCAGTCGACTGCGACCGGATCCGCACAAGCCCGGCGCCTATCTGCCCGGCGAGATACTGGCGCAAGGTTTTCGCGCCATGAACATGCAGGCCCGCATGCTGCGCGATGAAATCATGGGGCTGTCGGACATCGCCTGCGGTGACGGGCGCTGTCTGGTCAGCCAGACCGATTACGTCGAGGGTTCCAAACTGCTGGACCTGCAATTCACACCGCCCGAACCGGTGTTTCACAGCCGTGGCAATCTGAATGCACTGTGTTACCACCCGACCCGCCGCAGTTGGCTGGCGGTCAAGCCCGATACCAATCAGTTGGTGGAATTCACCAGCGGACAGGACGAACGCGTGCTGGTCCAGTTGCCCGAACTGGAGCAGGGCCAGGAAGCCGTCCCGGTGACCCTGGTTTACGAACCGGTGACCGACGCAGTGCTGATCAGTCTATTTTCCGGAGAGTTGCAGGGCGACCCGACGCGCAAGGGCATCGACTTTGCCGATCAGGCCGGCCAGGTGATTCGGGTCTGGCCTGACAGTGGGCAAGTCGAGCTCCTGATTCGTGGCCTGCAACTGCCCACCGGACTGGCGCTGTGTCCGAAGGGCAACGTGTTGGTGCTGGAGCTCTGCGACCGCCTGCAGCAACCCTTGCCACCCGACTGGAACGGCGAACCGCTGCACGGCGGCTTTACCCGTTTTACCGGGCGACTGCTGAGCTGCAATCTGCAAACCGCCCAGGTCGCCGTGCTCGCCCGCGACCTGGATACCCCTTCCAACTTGTGTCTGCTGGAGGATGCGGTACTGGTGAGCGAAGGCATGGGTTTGACCGGCCGGCCACTGCCCATGCCAGACAACACCGTCGTCCCGTTGAGCGGCAGGCTGCGGCGGGTGCAGCTCTGAAAAGGTGGGCTACAAGTTGCCTGAACATCTCCTGCCCGAATTAGGCAGGAATGTTCAGGCCCGGCCATCATCAATCGCTCTCTTGCAGGTGCCTCAGATTCGAGCGGGTGACACGATGATTTTCACGTTGTGCTCCTTGTTGTTAACCAGTTGCTCAAAGCCCTGCCCGACGATCTGTTCCAGCTGAATACGCCCGGTTATCAGCGGCGTGATGTCCAGCCGACCGTCGGCGATAAAGGCGATCACATCTGCGAACTCCCCGTTATAGGCAAGTGCACCCAGCACCTGTTTTTCGGTGGCGACCAGCTCGAAGAAATTGAACTCGCTGGGCTCCTCGAAGATGCCCACCAATACACACGTGCCGGCCTTGCGGATGAGGTCGATGGCGAGCTTGGCCGTGTGTTTGTTGCCGATGCATTCGAAACTGACATCCGCCCCCAGCCCGCCGGTCAGCCGCCGCACCTCAGCCAACGCATCACACTCATTAGGGTCCAGCACCTGGCTCGCCCCCACCTCCAGGGCCTTGGCCTTGCGCGCTCCCGACATTTCCAGAGCAATGACCTGGGCCGCGCCAGCCGYCTTGGCGCACATGATGGTGCACAGGCCGATGGTTCCCGCGCCAACCACCACCACATTTTTCCCCAGCAAACTCCCGGCCTTTTTCACCGCGTGCATGCCCACTGCCAGCGGTTCGATCAACGCCCCGGCTTCGGCGGGAAAGTTGGCCGGCAACTTGTAAAGCAGGTTGGCCGGCACGTTGACCAACTCGGCGAACGCGCCATTGTTCATCAGCCCGGTGAACGCCAGGTTCTCGCAAATGTTGTACAGCCCATGGGTGCAGTAATAACAAGTGCCACAGTGCTGACAGGCATCGGCTGCCACCGGTTCGCCCACACTGAACCCCTGGACCCCGGCGCCGATTTCGACGATCTCGCCACAGAACTCAYGACCGAGAATGCACTGCCCCTTGATGCCGGTCAGCGGGTGCGGCGCATCCACCGGAATGAATACTGGCCCGGCCACGTATTCATGCAAGTCGGAGCCGCAAATACCGCACCATTGCACGCGAATCTGCACCCAGCCCGCCGGTGGCGAGACGGGCAACGGCACATCTTCGACGCGGATATCGTGACGACCGTGCCAGACAGCGGCACGCATGCTGCGGGTCGGATCAATTGGAAGGCTCATGTTGGAATCTCCTTGAAATCGTTGGCCTTGGCGCCCGGCAAATGGCCGGCCGCCAAGGGAGGCATCAGTGTTGTTGGACAAAGTCCAGAATCAGCCGATTGACCTGCTCGGCCGCTTCCATCTGCACCATGTGCGCCTGACCCGGCAGGATTTCGACCTGAGCAGCCAGGCCAGCGCTGTGGGTCGCAGGAATGATCGCGTCGTCACTGCCCCAGATCAGCAACACCGGTTGCCGGTTTTCTTGCACCACGCCACGCAGATCGAGTTGTTGCCGCCCTTCTTTGAACAGCCCCGCAACCAGCAGGCGCAGGGCCGCATCCACCCCTTCCAGACGCTTGTACTTGAGCATGTCTTCGAGCATCTGCCGATTGACCAGTTCGGGGTCGGAGAACAGTTGCGCCAATTGTGGCTTGAGGGCATTGCGGCTGGCTGCCTCGACAAAACCTCGCAGGTAATCGCCGTTGATTTCCGCACCCAAGCCGGCGCTGCCGATCAAGCTCAGGGAACGCACCCGCTGGGGAGCCAGGCGCGCCGTGTTCAGCGACACCGCCCCGCCCATGGAATGCCCCACCAGATGCGCCACGGGAACATCAAGATGATCGAGCAGMGCCAGCAGCACCCTGCTCAACTCATCCAGATCTCCGTGTTCCAGTTGCTTGGTCGACTCACCATGGCCCGGCAGATCCAGAGCAATCACCCGGCGCCCGGCGGCCAACGCTTCATGATTGAACATCCAGTTATTCAGGTCACCGCCAAACCCGTGCACCAGCACCAACGGCACCCCGCCTTCGCCACGCTCGAAGTAACGGATCAGTCGCCCGTCCAGTTCGACCTTCTGCGGCTTCGGCCCACTGTCTTCCTCGGCACCGTCACCTGGCACGAACGCGGCCTGGAACTGCTCGATCACCGCATCGATCTCGGCCTCGCTGGCTTCGCCGTCGACCACGATGCCGAGCAATGCACCGACCGCGAGGGTTTCATCCTGGCGCGCGATCTGCCGGCGAAGCACACCGGAAAACGGCGCTTCGACACTGCTGGAAATTTTGTCGGTTTCTACGTCGAGCACTTCATCGCCCTTGGCGATCGCCTGGCCCTCCTCCTTGAGCCAGACATCGACCCGGCCTTCGGTCATGGACAAGCCCCACTTGGGCATGGTCAGGGTATGGATCTGGCTCATGAACGCTTGCTCCACTCGATCAGCTTGAGCACGGCGTTTTCGATCTTCGCCGCGTCGGGGATATAGAGGTCTTCCAGAGAGTCGGAGAACGGCACCGGTGTGTGCGGCGCGGTGACCATCTCGATGGGCGCCTTGAGCGAGGCGAACGCTTTTTGCGCCACCAGGGCCGAGATGTCGGTGGCCATGGAACAGCGCGGGTTGGCTTCGTCGATCACCACCAGGCGCCCGGTCTTTTCCACGCTTTCCAGAATGCTGTCTTCGTCCAGCGGGCTGGTGGTGCGCAGGTCGATGACCTCGCAGTCAATCCCCCGCCCTGCCAGGCTGCGGGCTGCATCCATCGCCGTATTGACCGTGCGCCCATAGGAAACCAGGGTCACGTCCTTGCCGTCGCGCAGGAAGTTGGCCTCGCCGAACGGGATGGTATAGAGCTCTTCCGGCACCTCGCCCTGCATGCTGTAGAGCAGTTTGTGTTCGCAGAAGATGACCGGATCGTTGTCGCGGATGGCCTGGATCAACAGGCCCTTGGCGTCATAAGGGGATGACGGGCAGACAACTTTCAGGCCGGGGATGTGGGTCCACAGCGACGTGAGCATTTGCGAGTGTTGGGCGGCGGCCCGCAGGCCCGCGCCGACCATGGTGCGAATCACCAACGGGGTGGAAGCCTTGCCCCCGAACATGTAGCGAAACTTGGCCGCCTGATTGAGGATCTGGTCCAGGCAGCAACCGGCGAAGTCGACGAACATCAACTCACACACCGGGCGCACGCCGCAGGTCGCTGCGCCTACCGCGGCACCGACATAACCCAATTCCGACAGCGGCGTGTCCAGCACGCGGCCGGGAAATTGGTGGTAGAGGCCCTTGGTCACGCCCAATACCCCGCCCCAGGCGTCGTTTTCACCGGGAGCACCGGCACCGCCGGCGACGTCTTCCCCCATGATGAACACGCTGGGGTCGCGACGCATTTCCTGGGCCAGGGCTTCGTTGATTGCCTGCTGATAACTGATTTTTCTCGCCATGATAAAAGTCTCGATTCTTGTTATAGGGGCGTTCAGGGATAGGAAACGTAGACGTCGGTGAGCAGGTCGGCGGCGCTCGGCTTGGGGTCTGACTTGGCCTTGCGCACGGCATTTTCGATCAGCAGGTCCACTTCGCCATCGATCTGGTCCAACTGGCTGGCATCGATCAATCCGGTCCGGGTGGTGCGCTCGCGAAACTGCATCAAGCAGTCGTTGTGTTCGCGGAAATACTTGATCTCGTCCGGTGCCCGATAGGTCTGGGCGTCGCCTTCAAAGTGACCGTAGTAGCGGGTCAGCTTGACCTCGATCAACGACGGTCCTTCACCGGCTCGGGCGCGCGCCACCGCGGCACCGGCGGCTTCGTGAACGGCGAAAAAGTCGAAGCCGTCGACGGTGACCCCAGGCATGCCGAAACCGGCTGCGCGGTCGGCGATGTGATCGCAGGCCACCGACCAGTTGGACGCCGTGGCCTCGGCGTAACCGTTGTTCTCGGCAATGAACAGGCACGGCAGGTTCCACACCGAGGCCATATTCATCGCTTCGAACACGGCCCCTTCGTTGGAACCGCCGTCGCCGAAGAACGCCACGGCGACGCCGTCGGTCCCCTTGAGCCTGGCGGCCAGGGCCGCCCCTACCACCAGCGGTGCACCGGCACCGACGATGCCATTGGCACCGAGCATGCCTTTCTCGAAATCGGCGATGTGCATGGAGCCGCCCTTGCCCTGACAGACTCCGGTTTTCTTACCGTAGATTTCGGCCATCATCCCGTGCACATCAACGCCCTTGGCGATGCAATGACCGTGGCCACGGTGGTTGGAGGCGATGCAGTCGTCATCCCTCAGGTGAGCCATGACACCGGCGGCCGAGGCCTCTTCACCGGCATAAAGATGGACGAAACCGGGAATCTCGCCGGTGGCGAACTCCACGTGCAGGCGCTCTTCAAAGACGCGGATGGTGCGCATCACCCGATAGGCATGCAGCAATTGATCAGCAGTCAGCTGTGTCGACATTTTTATTCTCCAGGGTGTCTTGAGGCTCAAGTTTCAAAGTGCAAGGTTCAAAGGGTGTTGCGGGTGTTCACGACCGATGGCCAGCAGCCGCTCTTGCGCGGCATAGGCCAGCGCCGCATTGACATCGATGCTCAACGGGCCGCCGGAGTCGAGGGTCACGGTGGGCAAGTCATCGGCGTTGAATTCGATTTCCCGTTCGCCATCCAGGGCCAGGGTGCCGCTGCTCAGGCACAGACGATGGGCAACACCGGGTTCAAGGCTGGCGGCCGCGAGCACGCCGCAGCCTTGCAACAGGCCGGGCGCCAGGGGCACCAGCAAGGCTTCGGATGATTGCGGATCAAGGCGCATCCAGGCACCGTTGGGGGCTTGGCGCGAGACCGGAAACCACAAGCCGCAGAGGGCCGAGATGCCAATGGACTGAGGTTCCGCGAAGGTGACAAAGACCTCCGCCAGGTCGATCCCACGGCTGATTGCACGGGCGCCGATGAAGGGCAGCGGGGACACCGCCACGTCCACCAGCGCCACTTCGCACAGGTCGCGGCGCGGAATCCGCACCAGCAGGCGTTTATTGCGACGCAAGGCAATTTCGGGTGGGATCCGGCCGCTGGCGAATAGCCCGCCGGCCAGCCCGGCGCTGGTGGCTTCACGCAGTTCCGGGAAGGCATTGTTGGTCCCCGTCGACAGGGTCAGCAATGGAATGTCGCCGACTTCGGCAGCCACCGCTTTGTGGGTGCCGTCACCGCCGAGCACGGCAATCAGCGACACGCCGCGTTCAGCCATCCAGCGCGCGGCCTGGCGAGTGTCCGCCACGCTCTGGCGCAAGGTCAGTTCCAGGAACTCCAGAGTTGGCCAGTGGCTGCCACGCGCCTGGCGGCCATGACTGTTCTTCTTCACCGCCGCCGCGATGCCGGTCATGTCGGTGGGCATCAGCACGCGCTCGACACCGGTGGCGCCAAAAGCCGCCAGCAGCCGTTGGATCACCGAGACCTTGTCGGTGCTGGAAAACAACCCGGCATTCGCCGTCAGGCGCCTTACGTCCCGGCCGGACGCCGGATTGGCAATGATGCCGACGGTCAGGGGCAAGCGACTCATGTCGCCACCACGGGTACGGCAGAGTAAAAGCCTCGGCAGGAGGACATAGGGCACCTCTTGTTATTATCGGGTTGCCAGTCGTGCTGGTTGCCGGGGTTAGAGCAAGGCCGGTGCCAGAATCGCAAAAGATCGCCGAAAAGCCCGTTCCAGAGCGGTTTTGACTACATTTCCAAGTGATGGGATCCCGCTCGATTGAGACGTCCCATGTCAGCCTGCACGGGTTAGCGGCCAGACCTTGAGACGTCGCGTCTCAGCTTCGCAGTGGGGTGAACCGATGCTTGTCGACCGTCCGTGAACGGCGCTTAATAGCCCGCACAACTAAAAGAAGATCGAATCGGAGGCCCTAATGCTTTCCGCACACTCGAAGGCGCATGTGGATTGCGTCAGCCGTGTTTTGAAGAACGCAGCGCACCTGCCGCAACTGCCCGTGCCGGACTTGATCCTGGATTCCTGGCGCCGTTCCATGGAGCAACACCACTTGGACCCTGGCTCAYTACAAGGGCCGCGGATCCTGTCCCAGAACGTGCTGCAAGAGTGTCGAGAACGCTCCGAACTGTTCCTGCGCATCGCCAGCGAAGAAGTCGCCCGACTCCATGGTCGTGTGCGCGATGCCGACTACTGCGTGTTGCTCACCGACGCCCAGGGCCAGACCATCGACTATCGCGTGGAAACCTCCATCCGTAATGATTGCCGCAAAGCAGGCCTGTACCTGGGCACCTGCTGGTCAGAAGGTGAGGAAGGCACCTGCGGGGTGGCTGCGGTGCTGACCGCACGAACACCGGTTACGGTGCACAAGCGGGATCACTTCCGCGCGGCTTTTATCGGACTCACCTGCTCCGCCGCTCCGGTCTTTGACCCTCGGGGGGAACTGCTCGGGGTGCTCGATGTGTCTGCGGTGCGTTCGCCGGACGACCGTCGTTCGCAGCATCTGATCCGGCAGATGGTGGTGCAGAGCGCACGGGAAATAGAACAGGCGTTTTTCATGAACAGTGCCCAGGGTTACTGGGTGCTGCGGGCCCACAACAGCCCGGGCTACGTCGACAGCCAGCCCGACTACCTGCTCGCCTGGGACGACGACGGCCAACTGCAGGCACTCAACCCCGCGGCGCGGCAGTGGCTGTCGCAAAGTTTTGGTCACCTGCCGGACCACATCGGCCAAGTGTTCGATCAGCAGTTATTGCATCGCGCCAAAGACGAATCGCTCTGCCTGTTTCACTGCCGGGGTGGCCGCCATGTCTTGCATGGGCGACTCAGCGCGCCACGGCAATTGAAACGCAGCCCGGCTCGGCGGGTACTGTCACCCGCCGAACTCGACCCGCGACTGGAAGAAAGTTTGCGCCTTGCGGTTCGGGTCAAAGACCGTAATCTGCCGGTGCTGATCCACGGCGAAACCGGTTCCGGCAAGGAAGTCTTCGCCCGCCAGCTGCACCAGGCCAGTCTGCGCCGTGATCGACCTTTTATTGCGGTGAACTGCGCAGCGATTCCCGAAAACCTGATCGAAAGCGAGCTGTTTGGTTATGCAGCCGGCGCCTTCACCGGGGCTTCGAATAAAGGCATGCAAGGCCTGCTGGAACAGGCCGATGGCGGTACCCTGTTTCTCGATGAAATCGGCGATATGCCCCTGACCCTGCAAACCCGCCTACTGCGGGTTTTAGCCGAGGGCGAAGTGGCGCCCCTGGGAGCGTCAAGAAGCAAGGCGATAGACATTCAGGTGGTCTGCGCCAGCCACCGCGATCTGGAAGCCCTGGTGGCCAGCGGCGAGTTTCGCGAGGACCTGTACTTCCGCCTCAGTGGTGCGCGATTCCAATTGCCGCCGTTGCGCGAACGCAGTGATCGACTGGCATTGATCAACCGGATACTCGAAGAAGAATCATCGGCCTGCGCAATGGCGATGCAACTGGGAAGCGCCGCACTGGAATGCCTGCTCGGCTATCGCTGGCCGGGAAATGTGCGCGAACTGCGGCACGTATTGCGTTACGCCTGCGCGGTGTGCGAGACCGACTTGATTCTATTAAGTGACTTGCCTGAGCATCTGCCCGGCCGTCGACTCAACGATCCGGCTTCAGCTGACACCATGGAACGCTGCGCCAGTCCTGAACGCGAGGCACTCATCGATGCCCTCGTGCGTCATCGCTGGAAACCCACCCCCGCGGCCAAGGCTTTGGGCATCTCCCGGGCAACGCTGTATCGACGGGTGCATCAACATGGCATCGACATGCCTGGCAGGGGCTGACCACGAGTTCATCCGGCGGCCCCGCTCAATGAGCGTTGGCCACCGGACAGCACAATGGACTTGCATCGATCACAGTATTGGTGAACGGCATCGAATAAATGTGGGAGCAAGCCCCGGCTATTAAAACCAGGTTTCCATCTGTATCCCGTACTGCCACACACCGCCGGCGTTGAAGTCGGTCTTGCCGAAGTTGTCTGTGGAGCTGTATCGGTCCAGGTCCGAAGACCAGTTCATGAAGCTGGCGAACACTCGCAACTCGGGGCGTGTGAGCAGGTCTCCAACGTCGGGTTTGAAGGTCGGGGCGATGGTGAATTTCCAGAAGTTGCCGTCCACCGCATTACGTTGCAGGTAACCCTTGGGGTCGAGGTTCATGGTTTGCCAGCTCATTTCGTAGGCCATCTCGAAATTGCTGTTGATTTCATTGGCCAACCGCATGTTCAGGGTCATCCAGCGGTAGTCGTCACCCTTGACGTAGCGATCCTTGCTTTGTTCGGCCAGCAGACTTGGACCGATGCGCCAGTGGGGTGCAATCGGTGTCTCGCCGTACAGCGCAAGGCGCAGCGCACGGGCGTCGTCGATCAGTTCGCCGTCCGAGCCAATGTTCTTGACCTCGGCCCCCAACCCTTGCCCGTAGAGCAGCGCCGTCTTGAAGAAGCCTTCCCTGCCGAAAAAGTTTTTCTGATGATTCGCGATCATGCTGTGCAAGCCGGAGTCCGCAGGCTTCAGGCCCGCTTCATTGGTGCGAGTGCTAAAGTCGTTTTTCTTTGAGCCAATGCCATTGAACATCCACTGCCACTGACCATTATCGAAGAACTGGTTGGAGGTGAGGATGTAGCTTTCCACATCGGCATTGACACCGCCCTCACTGAAATCCCCGTAGTTACGCCCGATCAACGAGTAATTCGAGCGCCAGTTCTTGTTCATCTGCACGTCGTAGATTCCACCCCCGGTGCCGGCCAGAAAGACGACGTCCGAGTCCAGCCAATGGATATCGAAGTTGTCCCTGTCGAATCGCTTGCCTGCCCACAGGGTGGCGTTCTCGAACGTCGAATTGCCCTTGAATGCGGCGAGATGATCGAGTTCCGTAAATACCTGGCGCACATTCAGGTTACTTTCGGCGGCCGTCCAGTCATTGGAGCTTTCCACTCCATCGGCGATGGAAACCGTGAATTTGGAATGGGTGCCGTTCTGCGCATAGGCTTCTTTCGACAGGTCTATACGCATGTAAGTATCGTCTTCATTACCCAGTCGCCCAACTGCACCACCGACTGAACCGGCAGGCGTTGTATAAGGACCGCCCCGCCCGCCCCCCAGGCCATCGTTGATCAGCAATCCCGAGCGGGCGTAGCCCTTGAAGCTGAACCCGTCGGTGAGGTGTCCGGTACTGCCCTCCTTCTCCAGGCTTTGCTGACGGGCTTCGAGTTTTGCCAACCGCGTATCCAAAGTGGGCGCCGCAGTGGCGGTCGCAGTGGACGCAACAGGCTGCAAGGCGGGAGTGGACTGTTTGAGCTGCTGCAATTCCCTGGCGAGCGCCTGGGTTTGTTGTTCGGCGGCGGCTGCACGTTTTTCCGCAGCGCTGGCGCGGGCTTCAAACGCGGCCATGCGTTCTTCCAGAGTCGCGGCCTGAGCAGTGGCCGCCGAGGTGCCGAGTACGCCTGCGAGTAGCCAGCTTGATGCTTTCTGCATGGGGGATTTCCTGTTTTGTTTTTATTTTTTGTCCTGCGACCGGCCTTTTTTTCGTGAATTGTTAATTGTCAAAATCCACGAAAAAAAGGATGCCTCATCGCAAATACGCTGCTACATTTGGCGATGTTAACGTTAACTTTTCTAAAAACAAAAATAAAGAGGGCTTTATGAAACAGCTCAAATCACTCTTTCCAGCAGCACTGCTTGCCCTTTGCGCCGGGCTTCCATCCCTCTCCAGCGCAGCCAATCTGACGATTTCCTGCGGTGCGGTGGGCGCGGAATTACAACTGTGCAAAGAGGCCGTCGAGGCGTGGTCTCAACAGACCGGCAATCACGTCGAGGTGGTGTCCACGCCTAACTCGGCAACCGAGCGGTTGTCGTTCTATCAACAGATCCTCAGTGCGCAGTCCAGCGACATCGACATCATTCAGATCGACATGGTGTGGCCGGGGATGCTGGCCAAACATCTGCTGGATCTGCGCGAGGTGCTGCCCGCCGATGCAACCCAAGGCTACTTCCAGGCACAGGTGGACAACGCCACGGTGAACGGACGGCTGGTGACGATGCCGTGGTTCACCGACTCGGGCCTGCTGTATTACCGCAAGGACTTGCTCGAGAAATACAACAAGCAAGTCCCCCAGACTTGGGAGGAAATGACCGCTACCGCCAAGGATGTACAACAGGCCGAGCGCAATGCCGGCAACGCCAACGCCTGGGGGTACATCTTTCAAGGGCGTGCCTACGAAGGCCTGACGTGTAATGCGCTGGAATGGATCAGCAGCCAACCGGACGGAGGGCTGGTCAATCCACGAGGCGACATCGTGGTCAACAGCCAGGCCTCAAGAGCGGCGTTGACCCTGGCCAAAAGCTGGGTAGGCGACATCTCCCCGCGTGGCGTGCTCAATTACACCGAGGAAGAAGGACGCGGCGTATTCCAGTCGGGCAATGCGTTGTTCATGCGTAATTGGCCTTATGTCTGGGCCCTGGTGCAAAGCCAGGACAGTGCGGTAAAAGACAAGGTCGGGGTCGCTCCCCTGCCCCGCGGCGGCAGCACCGGCACCCATGCCTCCACCCTCGGCGGGTGGGGTTTGGCGGTATCGCGTTACAGCGCCAACCCGAAGCTTGCCGCCGAACTGGTGAGCTACCTGACCAGCGCTCAACAGCAAAAACATCGTGCGTTGATTGGCGCCTATAACCCGGTGATCGAGTCGCTCTACCAGGATCCCGAGCTGCTCGCGGCCATGCCTTATTACAGTCAGCTGCACAGCATTCTCAACGATGGCGTCATGCGCCCCGCTTCAATCACCGCCGCTCGTTATCCACGGGTCACCAATGCGTTCTTCGATCAAGTGCATGGCGTGCTGGCCGGCGAGTTGCCGGTCGATCAGGCGCTGACCGAACTGGAAGGCGAACTCACGCGTATCAAACACCGGAACTGGTAAGCCACAAGGAAGAAAATCACCATGTCTGTCTCTACTACCCATGCTCCCTGTGACGAGCTCCTGCTCGCCAGGGAAACGCCGGTACAGCGCCGCCGAGTGCGCGCTGCCTGGCTGTTTCTGACGCCGATGTTGCTGTGTCTGGCCCTGGTGGCGGCCTGGCCGTTGCTGCGGACATTCTGGTTCAGCCTGACCGACGCCAACCTGGCGGACACCGCTGGCGGCACCTTCGTTGGCCTGAGCAATTATCTGTTCCACAACGGTTCCAGCTGGTCGGGCATCCTGGTCGATCCACAATGGTGGAATGCAGTGCGCAACACCTTGCATTTCACCGTGGTGTCGGTGGGGCTGGAAGTCGTGCTGGGGCTGCTGGTGGCGTTGCTGCTGAACATCCAGTTCGCCGGCCGTTCCCTGGTGCGAGCGTTGATTCTGATTCCGTGGGCGATTCCGACCATTGTCTCGGCGAAGATCTGGTCATGGATGCTCAATGACCAGTTCGGCATCATCAATCACCTGATGCTCAGCCTCGGCCTGATTACCGCGCCTCTGGCCTGGACCGCAGATGCCGATCTGTCGATGTGGGCGGTGATTATCGTCGACGTCTGGAAGACCGTGCCGTTTGTCACCCTGCTGATGCTCGCCGCCTTGCAGATGTTGCCGAGTGACTGCTACGAAGCCGCCAGGGTCGATGGCATTCATCCACTGAAGGTGTTCTGGCGGGTCACGCTGCCACTGCTGATGCCCGCATTGCTGGTGGCGGCGATCTTCCGCATCCTCGACTCCCTGCGGGTGTTCGACGTGATTTATGTGCTGACCTCGAACTCATCGAGCACCATGAGCATGTCGGTCTACGCCCGCCAACACCTGGTGGAGTTCCAGGACGTCGGTTACGGCAGCGCCGCCTCGACCCTGCTGTTTCTGGTGGTTGCAGTGATCGCCATGCTTTATCTCTACCTCGGACGCCGTCAACTGGAGGTCCGGTCATGAGCCCTCGCCTACTGAAAAAAGCACTGTTGCGCTTCGGTTTCTGGTGCCTGATCGGGGTGTTGCTGCTGTATGCGGTGTTCCCTTTCTACTACGCCATCGTCACGTCGCTGAAGCCGTCCAGCGCCTTGTTCGAGGTGAGCTACTGGATCAAAAAACCCGACTTCTCCAATTACGCGGCGGTGCTTAACCAAGCCTCATTCCTGCGGGCTATCGGTAATTCACTGGTGGTCGCGCTTAGCGTAGTGACGCTGGCGCTGTTCCTCAGCCTGACCGCCGCTTATGCCTTGGGCCGGGTGAAATTCCGTGGGCGTGGCACGGTGTTGATGATGGTCCTTGGGGTGTCGATGTTTCCCCAGGTCGCGGTGTTGTCGGGGCTGTTCGAGGTGATCCGTGCCTTGGGCCTGTACAACACGTCCTGGGCGTTGATTCTCAGCTACACGATTTTCACCCTGCCCTTCACCGTCTGGGTGCTGACCACGTTCATGGGTCAACTGCCCCATGAGCTGGAAGAAGCGGCAATCATGGATGGCGCCTCGCCCTGGGTCACGCTGACCCGGGTGCTGTTGCCGTTGCTCTGGCCCGCACTGGTCACCACTGGCTTGCTGGCTTTCATCGCGGCGTGGAACGAGTTCCTGTTTGCCCTGACCTTCACCCTCACCGACACCCAACGCACGGTGCCAGTGGCCATCGCCCTGATTTCTGGCGGCAGCCCCCATGAGTTGCCTTGGGGGTTGTTGATGGCGGCATCGGTGCTGGTCACCGTCCCACTGGTGATTCTGGTGCTGATCTTCCAGCGCCGAATCGTTTCCGGCCTCACTACCGGCGCGTTAAAGGGTTGATGCCCGACAACTACAAGGAACAGCATCGTGATCAAGTTGAAACTGGATAACGTGAACAAACAATTGGGCGGTGCGCGGATTCTGCGCGACGTCAACCTGGAGATCGCGGCGGGTGAGTTCGTGGTATTCGTCGGCCCTTCGGGCTGCGGAAAGTCGACCCTGCTGCGCCTTATCGCCGGACTGGATTCGATCTGCGCCGGCGACCTGCTGATCGACGGGCGTCGGGTCAACGACCTGGAGCCACGCGAGCGTGGCGTCGGCATGGTGTTTCAGTCTTATGCGCTGTACCCGCACATGAGCGTCTACGACAACATCAGTTTTGGTTTGAAGCTGGCCAAGACTGAAAAGACCAGCCTGCGCGAGCGCGTGCTGAAGACCGCGCAAATCCTGCAATTGGACAAGCTGCTGCAACGCAAGCCAAAGGAATTGTCTGGCGGGCAGCGTCAGCGTGTCGCCATGGGCAGAGCCATGGCGCGGGAACCGGACATTCTGTTGTTCGATGAGCCGCTCTCCAACCTGGATGCGTCCTTGCGGGTGCAGATGCGCAACGAAATCGCCCGGCTGCATGCCCGGCTGGGCTCGACCATGATCTACGTCACCCACGATCAGGTTGAAGCGATGACCCTGGCCGACAAAATTGTCGTGCTCAATGGCGGTCGCGTCGAACAGGTCGGCTCACCGCGCGAACTCTATGAGCGCCCGGCCAGTCGCTTTGTCGCCGGCTTTCTCGGTTCACCCAGAATGAACTTTCTGCCGGCGCGCTTGCAGGCGCCGGGCGAAACCAGCCTGGTCGACAGCCCCGTGTTGGGGATGACGTCCCTGCCCTTCGACAGTTCGAACCTGGCGGCGGGCACGCTGCTGAGCCTGGGCATTCGCCCGGAACACGTGTCGCTCAAGTCAGCGGAAGGAGCCGCCGGCATCGTGGTGACCGCGGTCGAATACCTGGGCAGTGAAACTTATGTGCACCTCGAGACAGGTCAGGACGAGCCACTGATCAGTCGTTGTGAGGTCCACGCCGGATGGCAGGTGGGCGACCGGGTCGAGCTGCTGCTGGACATCGACAACCTGCACCTGTTCGACGCTGACGGCACAGCCTTGAAGCGTCACCCACATGCCATTGAAACCGTCCCTCTGCGCCCGGCACGAGCAGGCGCCCTATGACTTTGTCTTTGAATACCATGAGCGATCCAATGCCTGACTCCCTTGACCTTGCGCAACAGGCGCTGAGTGACGGCCTGTCTCGGGTCATCCACGATTACCGCCCCGGTTATCACATTGCCCCCCCGACAGGCTGGATGAACGACCCTAACGGGGTGGTGTACTTCCGTGGCGAGTATCACGTTTTCTATCAACACCACCCCTTTGACGCCAAGTGGGGCCCGATGTATTGGGGGCATGCCAAGAGCGCCGACCTGGTCCATTGGCAGCATCTGCCCATTGCCCTGGCGCCCGGCGATGACTTCGACCGCGACGGTTGTTTTTCCGGTAGCGCGGTAGTGTGTGGAGACACCCTGGCGCTGATCTACACCGGGCACACCTGGCTGAAAGACGTGGGTGATGAAAGCTCGATCCGTCAAGTCCAGTGCCTGGCCACCAGTGTCGACGGCATTCGCTTCGTCAAGCATGGCGCTGTCATCGAGACCGCGCCGCAAGACTCGATCATGCATTTTCGTGACCCCAAGGTCTGGCAAGCGGACGACTATTGGTACCTGATTGCCGGCGCACGTCTGGGCGATCAACCGCTGCTGCCGCTGTATCGTTCCACCGATCTGCACACCTGGGAGTTCCTCGATTATGTAGCCAGCGGCAGCGAGGGCGATGGCTATATGTGGGAGTGCCCGGATCTGTTTCGCCTGAACGGGCGCGACGTGCTGCTGTACTCCCCTCAGGGCATGCAACCCCACGGTTACGAACGGCTCAACAAATACCAGACCGGTTATCGAGTGGGCCAACTCGACAGCCAATGGCACTTCACCGGCGGGCCTTTTATCGAGCTGGATAACGGCCACGATTTCTATGCCGCGCAAACGCTGGTGGCCGCCGATGGTCGGCGCCTGGTGTGGGCGTGGCTCGACATGTGGGAAAGCCCGATGCCGAGCCAGGCCCATCACTGGTGCGGCATGCTCGGTTTGCCGCGCGAACTTGAACTGCATGACGATCGCCTTTGCGTGTATCCGGCACGGGAGCTCACCGCGCTGCGCGAGGCGCCATTGCCGAGTACGCCTTGGCGGGATGAGTCGGGAACCTGCTGGGTACCGGAAGTGAATGGCGACCTGCTGGAAATCCATGTGCATCTGGATTTGCGCGGCTGCACCGACGGCCACCTGGGCATCGCCTTGCGCTGCAGCGACGATGGCCTAGAAGAAACCCTGCTCTATTACGATGCGGCATTACAGCGCCTGGTGCTGGACCGCAGCCGCTCGGGTGCGCAAGTCAGCGGCCAGCGCAGCGTGCCGATAGACCCGACACAAGAGCGACTGGAACTGCGCGTGTTTCTCGATCGCTCGTCCATCGAGGTGTTCGACGAAAACGGCCGCTTCAGCCTCAGCAGTCGCCTCTATCCGCGGCCCGACAGTCTGGGCGTGAAGTTGTTTAACCACGGCAGTGGTGGGCGTGCATCGATTCCCAAGGCGTGGCCTCTCGCTTCAGGTTGGGTATGAGCGCTGTCATTCGAGTCGCGAGAAACCCGGGCCCTGTGTCATGATTCTGCGTCAACCTGACCGGGCTCGCCTCGCATGACTTCAGTGAAAGACGTTGCACAGCTGGCCGGCGTGTCCTTGATGACGGTTTCTCGAGCGCTCAACAACCCGGAAAAACTGAGCCCCGAAACCCTTCAGCGGGTGCGTCGCGCCATTGATGAACTGCAATTCGTACCGAGCCTGTCGGCGCGCAAGATGCGCGGCGACAACCTCCAGTCGCGCACCATCGGCGTGTTCGCGCTGGATACCGCGACCACACCGTTCGCGGTGGAACTGCTGCTGTCCATCGAACAGACCGCGCAACAGGCCGGCTGGAATGTCTTCATCCTTAACCTGTTGAGCAACCCGCCCACTGACCAGAACATCGACCTGATGTTGTCGCACCGCCCCGACGGGCTGATTTTCAGCGCCATGGGCTTTCGCCACGTCAGCATTCCCGAGCGCTTGAAGAGCAAACCGCTGGCACTCGCCAATTGCCTGGCCGATGACAGTCGCCTGGTCAGTTACGTACCGGACGACGAAACGGGGCAGTATCGCGCCGTGCATCACGCGTTGAGCCAAGGCTATCGGCGCCCGCTGTGCATCAATCTGCCAAAACAGAGCCTGGCCTGGGGGCTGCGACAAGAAGGCCTGTTGCGCGCCTGTCAGGCATTCGGGCTGGCGCCTGACGCGCTTCTGCAATACGACCTTTCCGAGCATGACGCCTACGGTGAAACCGCAGCCATCCTCGACCGGCACATTGTTGAGGGTCGCCCACAATTCGACATTCTGATCTGTGGCAACGACCGGATTGCGTTTTGTGCCTATCAGCTGTTGTTGAGCCGAGGCCTGAAAATTCCCGGCGATGTCGCCGTGCTCGGCTACGACAACATGATCGGTATCGCCGAACTGTTCATCCCGCCGCTGACCACGGTGCAACTGCCGTACTACGAGATCGGTCGCCAGGCTGCCCGCCACCTGATCGAAGCCCTTGAGGTAGAGGGAGCCCAGCCGGTTGATTGTCCATTGGTGGTCAGGGCGTCGCTATGAGTGCGAGCGCCGCAGACCAGCCGGTGCACGAGGTGCCTCAGGATTCGGCATCGACACTCGCGAGCATTGCCTCTCCCAATACGATTTTCCCGCTGTCCTTGAGTGCCTGACCTGCACCACGGATGTCTCTCGCTTCCTTGTTCTGACCCAGCTTGAATTTACCGACCAGGCGAGTGATCTCGATCTCTACCCCAACGATCGCTTTGAGCATCGAGGCGATGTAGTCCTTCGGGGCGTCCGTCATTTTCCATGGCTCGGGCTGGGACGACTCGTGGGTTCGGGTCAGGAGCGCCACCAACCCACGGACATAGCGCTCATCATCGTGAAGGGTGATCCTCCCATGGGCGTGCACCACCTTGTAGTTCCAGGTCGGAACCTGCTTATGGGTTTCGTGTTTGCTCGGATACCAGGTGGGCGAGATGTAAGCCTCGGCGCCGCGAAAAACCACCAAGACTTCGTCGCCATTTTTAACGTCTTGCCAGACCGGATTGGAGCGCGCGACGTGCGCCTGAAGAACACCGAACTGCCCCTGCGCAGCCTTCAACTCGAAAGGAATGTGGTTGGCATCCAGTCCGCTTTCACCGTTGGTAAACAAAATGCCCAGTGGGTGCTGCACGATCAGTTCATGAAGGGCTTCGGCGCGAGGCTCATCAAAATGGGCAGGTACGTACATATCAACTCCTTCAATCGTTCAAGGGTGGGGACAGCGCGCCAGTGGTGAGGTGGCCTTCGTGTGAATTGTGTGGATGAACTGGCCCATGGTATAGAGCCAATATCCAACATAATCACTGAGCCAGAATTGATGGCACGTAAAGCCAACGTTGTTGAAATTCCATCGCTGGGCACGCTGGATCGAACCGCCGGTCAATTGGGACGACAACTTGCTCAAGCGCTTAGGTCCGCGATCCGCAGGGGCGACCTCAAGCCTGGTGAGCTGCTGCCATCGACGCGCACTCTCGGCAAATCGCTGACGATTGCCCGAGGCACCGTTATCGAGGCCTTTGAGCAGTTGATCGCCGAGGGCTTCCTGGAATCCCAAGGCAGAGCAGGTACGCGGGTGGCCCGCTCTTTGGCAGATGCGTCGCCAACCACCCGGCAGGAGCAAGGTCGGCCCACCGAAGCCAGGTCGTGGACGCCCTCTTCCCGAATCGAACGGTTCGCTCAGGTGGCCCAGCAATTTAGAGCGGCTGCGCAGATTCCGTTCTCGGTCTCGGTGCCGATTGGCAAAGCGGCGCCTGACGATATCTGGCGTCGCCTTGGCAATCGCATCAGGGCGCGAGGGGCTGGAGCGCCCTCGGGATACGGCGATCCACAAGGTGCGCTTGAGTTACGGGAAGCGGTAGCGGATTACGTGCGCAAGTCACGCTCTGTGCGCTGTGAAGCGAGCCAGGTCATCATTACATCCGGCACGCAACAGGGCCTGTATCTCGCCTGTCAGGTGCTGCTCGATGTGGGGGATTTTGCGTGGGTGGAGGATCCGGCCTACCGGGGTATCACAGGAATTCTGGAAAGCGCAGGCCATACAAATCAAATGATCCGCGTCCCGGTTGATGCCGAGGGGCTGAATGTTGAAAACGGCATAGCGCAATGCCCCCAGGCACGAGCAGCCTTCGTGACCTCGTCACATCAATATCCACTCGGCATGCCAATGAGCATGGCCAGGCGCGATGCCTTGCTGGCATGGGCCCGGGCGTCCGATGCCTGGATCGTCGAGGACGATTACGACAGTGAACTGCGTTACGCCGGCCACCCTTTTCCATCCTTGCAGGGGCTGGACCCCGACCGGGTTATCTACCTGGGGACGTTCAGCAAAATACTGTTCCCCTCGTTACGACTCGGCTACGCAATCGTTCCGCCTTATCTGGTGCAAGCCTTCTGCGGTGCGCGGGTCCTGATGGATCGGCATCCCGCCAACGCCGATCAGCACGTACTCGCAGCATTCATCGCAGAAGGACATCTGGATCGGCACATCCGGCGAATTCGCGGCGTATACGCAGACATCCACAGGCAAATCATCGAGGCGGTTGCCAGGCTGATTCCTCGCGAACTTGCATGGCTGGAACCGAGCGATCAGGGCATGCATCTGGTGCTTTGGCTGGCGGAAGGTATCGACGATCAGTGGGTCGCCGCCAAAGCTTCCGAAGCTCAGGTATCGGTACGTGCCGTGTCGCCGATGTATGCCGGTGGCAATGGCCGTTCGGGATTGATTCTGGGTTTGGGCGGTTTCAGTGCCGAAGACATTGAGTCCGCCACCCGGCGCCTTGCGCAGGTCATCACGTTGGCCGCGAACCCGTCGGGCCGCAGAATCATGCCAATTGCCATAAAACATTTTTAAAACAATTAGTTGGACAACCTTAATAACTTATTGGACAGAAGGCTATATTTTTGACTAGTAACATTTGACAGGCCACCTTGAGTGATCAATACCTAACAGGGTCGACACCTGACAAAGGCGACGATCTAGTGGATGAATATCCATTGCTGACTGCATTGCAAATAAGGCTTACGAACAAAAGTACTTATTTTTAAAGGGCCGAAGGTTCGGACCGTGCGGTAGCTTTGGCCATCGCAAAGTATCGGCTTCATTTCGTGCCTGAAGGCGACATCATGCACAGCGTTAATTAAGGTTTACACATTCCACTTTGCAATCACTTTGAAATCACTTTACCGTTTCCCTGGCGTTACATGCTTCATCATTGATACACCGTTTTAAAAGCTTAACACTTTCGCGACTTCCACAACCTCATTGCGTTCCCTGGAAGGATAACGGCATCGCTGATACGCAACAGGCATGCTTAAACCAACGTTACGGAGCTTGCCAGTATGCTGACGACTACCCAAGCCTCTAACTGGTATCTTTTGCAGTGCAAGCCACGTCAGGACGAACGGGCGAAAATCAATTTATTGCGGCAAAACTATGTCATATTTTGCCCGCAAACCGTTAGCCAACGCAGGATACATGGTAGCCCCCATCAATCCCTTGAGCCGCTCTTCCCGGGGTACCTTTTCATTCAGCTAGGCCGTGACGACAAGTGGGCCCCTTTGCGTTCTACACGTGGCGTCAGCCGAATCGTCGATTTTAATCACGGCCCGGCAATGGTCCCTGACGATGTCATCACACACTTGCAAGAGCGGTGTTATAAACCACCGGAAATTCTTGCACCTCACACGTTCAAGCCCGGTGAAAAACTGCAAATAACCCGAGGACCGCTGTCGACACTCGAAGGTATTTTCATGACCATGTTAGGTGACGAGCGAGTTATGATCCTGCTTCACTTTCTGAATAGAGAGCAGCCGGTTCGTATTCCACTGACTGATATTGAGCGAGCACGCCTCCATCTATAATCCCCTATTCAACTTACTTCAATAACAAAACCTGAACACATTCACCCAACTTTAAATTCAAACAAAAATTTATGCCTTTTTTTATTTCATGGATTGTTTCCAGCCGCGTGATTACTCACACTTACGGACTCCATTCGCATGAAGAAATCACTGACATCAGCCGATATTACATCGCGCACATTCGGCCCTGTTTTTCCGGTCTATAGTCATTGGATTCATCCCCAAGGAGCAATGATATGACCCTTAAGACCCATGGCCCCTTCGCACTGATAGTGATCTCTCTATATCCCGGAGCGGCCTGGAGTCTCGACCCCCAGGCCATTAACATCTACGGATTCGACTTCACACCCACGTTGTTATTTTCAGAGAGCTACGATGACAACTTCCGGGAGCTGGATCGGGGACGTCAGTCTTCGACAAGATTCGCACTAATCGCGTCAATGGTCTCTATACCTACGGCGCCAAGAGCGCTGCCAATCAGATCGATCTGGGCGCAAGTTACGCTCAACTTCGTTACGACAACTCCGACGGCATCAATAAAGACAAAGAGCGCAATACCACCGGCCTGACCACCACCTGGTACCACCGTATAGGCAGTAATACCCGCGGCTTGCTGGAGTACGACCATACCGTCTTCGACTACCTGCTCTCCGACAGCCGTCTCAACAGCACATCCAATGCGGTCCTGGCCGGTGCCGAGTGGGACTTCACCGCACGCACCACCGGCAAAGTACGCCTTGGTTATGAGCGTAAGAACTTTGATGACAGCAGTGTCAAAGACCTCAGTAACCCGACCTGGCAGGTGGACCTGCGATGGAAGCCACGAACCTACTCGACCTTTTCGTTCGTTGCTCGCCAGGCGCTGGCCGAGGGCGACGACGGTGCTGACGCCGTCAAGACCAGCTCTGCGCTGTTCGGCTGGCGTCATGGCTGGACCGAGCGGATCACAACGGTGGCCGAAGCAGGGCTGGCCCGCTATGAGTACGAGGGGCAGAACCGCACCGACAACCTTCGCGACTACAACTTCGCCGTGGAATACCAGATGCGCCGCTGGCTGGATATCGAATTGGGCTATCGCCACCGCAACGACAATTCCGATGCCGACAACCATAGTTTTGAACGCAACATCTTCCTGCTCAGCTTCAACGTAAGTCTCTAAGAGGTTTCCCCCCATGAACTCGCGAATGCTTGCCTTGTTGTTCGTGCCGTGGCTGTTGCCCGTGACTTTTGCAGCGGACACCGGCGCCCAGTACAAACTGGCGGCCGGCGATGTATTGCGCATCACCGTATTCGGAGAACGGGATTTAAGCTTCGACAAAATCCGCCTCAATGACGCCGGTACATTTTCCTATCCGTTCCTGGGTGAGATCTCCGCCAAGGGGCTCACCCCCAATCAGGTGGAAAAGATCATCGTCGACGGGCTCAAGCAAGGTTACCTGGTCGACCCCAAGGTCAGCCTCAACCTGATCGTCTACCGCTCGTTCTACATCAATGGCGAAGTACAAAAGCCCGGCAGCTATCCATACGAGCCCGGGCTGACACTGGAAAAAGCTATTGCACTGGGCGGTGGCCTGACCGAACGGGCCTCGATCAAGCGAGTGACCATCGTGCGCGGCGATGGCTCACCACCATTGACCGATACGGTCACGCGCAGCACCGCCATCGCTCCCGGTGACACCATCTCCATTGCACAAGGCTTTTTCTAAATCATGGATAACAGCCCAAGCATCTACGTTGAACGTCCGCTCCAGGCGCATCTGCCTCAGCACCAGCAGCATGGCGAGGAGAAGGACACCATTGACCTGCTCAAATTCTGGAGGGTGATCTGGCGTGCTCATTGGAAAATCGCTTGGTTGGTGCTGCTTGCCTGTGCGCTTGCGATGGCCATTCTGTCATTCATTCCCGCGCAGTACATCGGCAGCGCCACCCTGCTGATCAAAGAAAAAACGCCACCACTGCTGACCTTCCAGCAAGTCACGGACTCAAGCTCCGGTACCGTCGATTACTTGCAGACGCAATTGGCGCTTCTGCAATCGCGGGACTTGGCCGAACGCGCCGTCAAAAAGCTCAACCTCACCACTAACCCGGTGACCGATCCCCGCCAGCAACCGCAGTCATGGTTTACGCCACGCGAATGGTTGGCAAACCTTGATCTTGGCCAGTGGTGGCCGGCACTGGACTTTTTGATACCCCAACAGGTAACGCCCACTGAAACCGACATTTTCAATGAGGTCACGCAGAACCTCATGAAGCGCACCGACGTCAAATTCGTCGGCAAGAGCCAACTGCTCAACATAGAGGTGTTGCTGCCCGACCCTGACCTGGCGGCCGCAACCGCCAATGCGATTGCCCAAGGCTTCATTGATAGCCAGTTCGACAATAGCCTGAAGTCCTCGCAGACCAACGCCAGTTGGATGAATTCACGCCTGGTCGAATTGCGTAATAACCTGCGCATTGCCGAAGACAAGCTTCAGGCTTATCGGGAAGAACAAGGCCTGGTCGATGTCGGCGGTGTTGCCACCATCAGCGCCAACGAACTGGAAATGACCGGCAACCGCATGATCGATGCCCGCCGTAACCTGGCGGAAGCCGAGAGCCGGTACCGTCAGGTCCAGGCCCTGAGCAATGGCGATCTGAGCAGACTCTCCAGTGTGCCCGCCGTCTTGAGCAACGCTTTGGTGCAGAAATTCCAGGCACAACAGGCCAAGGCTCAAGCCAAGGTCGAAGAATTGTCCGGGCGTTACGGTCCAAAACATCCGACCCTGATCGCCGCCCTCGCCGAGTTGCGTACGGCCACCGACAGTTTGCGTGTACAGGTTCGACAGGTGGTTGCCAGCATCGAACAGGATTACCAGCTAGCCAAGGCCAGTGAAAGCTCACTGCATAAATCATTCAACAGCAACAAGACGCAGATACAGGATATCTCGCGCAAGGAGTTCCAGCTGCGTGAGTTACAGCGAGAAGTCGACAGCAGTCGCGCGTTGTATGAGACCTTCATCACTCGCTTGAAGGAAACTGCGGCCACCTCAGACATGGATTCCACCAAAGCGCGTATCGTCGACCCAGCGATTGTGCCTTTGGAACCGAGCAAACCCCGTAAAACACTGATCATGGTGATTGTCGCCATCGCGGCCGCGCTGATCGGCATGGCGCTGGCATTAATATCCGAAGCCCGGAACAAAACCTTCAAGACCGACGAAGCGGTCGAAAGCATGCTTAATATCCCCCTGCTCAGTGTGGTGCCGCTGGTCACGAAGAGAAGCCGCCGGCAACTGGCGCGATTGTTCGACGACAACGAGCATCCGCGTTTTTGCGAGACCATTCGCAACTTGCGCACCTGGCTGATGTTGCACAGTGGAGAAAAGCCGTCGCAGGTAGTGCTCGTTGCCTCGACCATGGCCGATGAAGGTAAAAGCACCATTGCCAACAACCTGGCTTACTCGCTTGCATTGCTGGAGCGGGTCCTGTTGATCGATGCCGACATGCGCCGATCCAGCCTTTCGCTCAATTTCGATTTTCCGGCAGACAGCCCGGGGCTGGCCAATGTCCTGGCGGGTACCGCCCGACTCGAAGACTGTATCCGGACTGTCGGCAATCTAGACATGTTGCCAGCCGGCAAGCTTGCGCCCCCGCCGCTTGATCTACTTAGTTCGCCGTGCCTGGCGCCCCTGCTCGAAGCGCTGAAGTCGCGTTACCAGCGCATCATCATCGACTCCCCGCCTGCGCAAATGGTCAGCGACGCGCTATTGCTGGCCAAGCATTCGGACGCGGTGATCTACGTGATCAAAGCCGAAAGCACACCGGTCAGCCAGGTGCAGAAATGCCTCGCCATTCTGCAACAGAGCCACGCGCCGGTGTTCGGTGTAGTGCTCAATCAGGTTGACCTGCGCAAGGCGCGCAAGCAGGGCTACAGCCATAGCGATACGTTCCAGAACTACGACTATCTGACCCGGTAAACCCTTGCGCCTGTCTCTTGAGTAGCATCTTTCCAACAACCACCAAAAACTGCTTCATCCCAGTCGATCGATACCAGCGTGCGGGAACGAGGGCGTGCAGAATTCGACGCCGATGTCCAACCCATGCCTGGAGGTTGAGCCGATGACATCGCTATATACCGCTCAAATGATGCACCGGCGAGGTCTGACTTTCTGGGGCCAATGGGTGTGTGCGCTCAGCCTGGTCAACCTGCTATTGATATTGCTGGTGCATTGGAGGGTCGGCAGCCTGACCAGTGAATACCGCATCCTGATGGTTCTCACTGTGCTCGGCTCGATTCCGATCTACAGCGTCATGCAGGTTTACCACAAGCGTCATGAGTGGTTGTCGGGGCTCGGTCGTTTGCTGGCGGCCTGGCTGATTCTACTGGCCGTTCTGATCAGCATCGCCTTTGTCACCCAGACCAGCGCGATTTTTTCGCGTCAAGTAATCATCGTCTGGACCGTGTTGGGTTACCTGATCCAGGCTGCAAGCTTCCTGCCCTTGCATTACCTGGCTCGATTGCACTCGCGCAAGCTCTGTAACGAACGCCGCGCGGTAATCATCGGTACTTGCCCGACCGCATGCCGGCTTGCAAGGAAACTGTCCAGACCGAACCGCGTACCCGTACTGGGGTTTATCGCGACCGCCGAACATACCGGCCCGGCACCGAGCATTTTGCCGCTGCTGGGCCGCATCGACGAAATTCGCGAGATCATCACCCACCTGCACGTACGCCGGGTCTACATCGTCCTGCCGTTGGCGCAGGCAGCCATCATTGAAGCCCTGTACATCGACCTTCTGGACATGAATGTCGACGTGGTCTGGATTCCTGATTTCGGCAGCATGGTGCTGCTCAATCAATCGATCTCGGAAATAGAGCGAATGCCGGCCATCTACCTCAATGAAAGCCTCATCAGTTCGCACCCCGGCAGCCTGCTCTGCAAAGAGCTGTTCGAACGTACCCTGGCCGCCGTGGCCATTATTGTGCTTAGCCCCTTGCTACTGATCGTGGCGGCAGCGGTCAAGCTCTCTTCGCCCGGCCCGGTGTTGTTCAAACAAGATCGTTACGGCTGTAACGCCGAGGTGATCAAGGTCTGGAAGTTCCGCTCGATGCATGTGCATGACGACAGCGAAGTGCGCCAAGCCTCTCGCGAAGATGAACGCATCACCCCGCTCGGGCGCTTTTTGCGCCGTAGTTCGATCGATGAGCTACCGCAGCTCTTCAACGTGCTGTTCGGTGAAATGGCCCTTGTCGGCCCGCGACCGCACGCGGTCACTCACAATATTTACTACACCGGCAAAGTACGCGCCTACATGGCCCGTCATCGCCTCAAGCCAGGCATCACCGGGCTGGCCCAGATCACCGGGCATCGCGGTGAAACCCAGACGCTGGAAAAAATGCAGCAACGCGTCGCCCAGGACCTCAACTACATCAACCAATGGTCGCTGTGGCTGGACATCAAGATTCTCGTCAAGACCCCTTTCACGTTGTTCTCAAAGAACATTTATTAAGGAGTCAGCCATGATAGATCTGGAACTGATCGGGCATTTCGCACCGAACCTGCTGGACGCCAACAAAGCATTTTCCTTCATTAACTTTGCGTCCATCGGCAGTCTGTTCGATCGGAGTCCGACGTCCATCGCCTATTTTTGCGATGGAATGTTGATGTCTACCTTCATGTCGCGCATCACCGGCCGGACGATCGGTCGGGTCAGCTTCGACTTCACGTCCATCGCCGACGCTGTCTTCAGTTGTGCCGAGAAACAAGGCAAGCGAATCTATTTTGTCGGTGCCAGGCAAACCGAACTGGACCTGTTCATCAACAAGATCAAGGGGCGCTACCCGGCGTTGCTTATCGCCGGTCATCACAACGGCTATTTCGATGCACCGCAGGCCGCGTGCATTCAGGCGGACATCTGCCGCAGTGAAGCCAACATCCTGATCGTCGGTCTGGGCGCCGGGCTTCAAGAGCAGTTCGAACAGGATGCCCTGCGTGCCGGCTTCAACGGTGTGGCATTCACCTGTGGCGGCTTCATACGCCAAGAGGCGACGGCCACACACCATTACTACCCTGAGCTGATCAACCGTCTGCATCTGCGCGCGTTCTATCGGATGTACCGCGAACCCCACACCATCAAGCGCTACCTGGTCGATTACCCGACCAATTTTGTTCATCTGCTGGCGATGATCGTCCGGCGCCAAGTGACGATCCATATCACTTATCCCTGAGCGCCAACCATGCATATCCTGTTCATCCTCAAGGACTTCAAGCCCGATGGCGGCCTGGAGCGTGTCCAGCAGCGCCTGGCCCGGCAGTTTCTCAAGGATGGCCAGCGGGTCAGTTACTTCGTCATGAACGGCGATACCGCGGACGACGAAGAAGCGGCCACCTTCAATGGTGGCGGCAATGGATTCTTCGGTCTGCTCAAGTCGATCGGAGTGCTGCGTCGCCTTATCCGCCGCGAGCGTGTGACCCACCTTATCGCCGCCAAGGAACAGGCCAACCTCTGCACCTGGTTTGCCACCCTGGGTCGCTCATGCAAGGTCATCTACGCCCGTCACGCGGCACTGGATTGCGGCGAGCAGAGAATAGGCCTCACTACCCTGCGCCTGCTCTATGGGTTGTACCTCTGCGGCAACGATCAGGTGGTGGCGGTATCCAAAGGCCTGCATCAGGCCCTCGCCGATCTGGTGCCCTGGGGTCGCCAGCGTATCCGTTATTGCCCCAATGCGGTGGTCACCGAACAACTGCTCAGCGCCGCGCAGACGCCCCTGCTCAGAGGGTTGCCGACCGAGTTCTGGTTGGCAGTGGGCCGGCTGGTGGAACCGAAGGGCTTCCATTTGCTGCTCGATGCCTATGCCATGGCCTTGAGCAGCGCCGCGCTGCCGGATCTGGTGATCATTGGCGATGGTCCGCAACTCGCCGCGCTGACATTGCAGGCAAACCACCTGGGCATCGAGGACCGTGTGCATTTCACTGGTTTCCTGAGCAATCCCTACCCATTGATCAGGCATGCACGACTGCTGATCCTGAGTTCCTTTCATGAAGGCTTGCCGACCGTCCTGATCGAGGCCCTGGCGCTGGGTACGCCCGTGCTGGCCTGCGACTGCGAGACCGGGCCCAGGGAGCTGCTTGATAACGGCCGACTCGGCCAACTGGTCAAGGTCAATGATGTACCGGCGCTGGCCGAAGGAATGCTGCGCAGCCTGGCCTCGCAAGACCAGGCTGCGCCAAACGCACAAGTGGCCGCTGATGCAGTCCGCCAGTACACCAGTCAATACGCCGCGCAGGCGTATTACCAGGTATGGAATCAATGAAAAAATTGCTGATTATTCTGCAGGACTTGGGCGGAGGCGGTGCCGAAAAAATGATGGCACGCCTCGCTGGAGCGCTGACTGATGCTGGCAATGACGTGACTTTACTGATGCTCACTGGCGCCGGCGTGAACTCGGCGCACCTCGACCCACGGGTAAAACAGGTCGAGTTGCACAGCGTGCGCAGCTCCAGGGCCGTGCCGGCGCTGGCACGTTTTCTTCGCCACAATCGCTTCGACGCGCTACTGGCCGCCCTCACCCACGTCAACGTCGTGGCCATCGCTGCCGCCGCGCTGTCAGGTACGCTGGCGCGCCTGCATGTCAGCGAGCGCAACGCGTTTTCCCATGACAAATATGTCAACCCTGCGTTGAAGGTGCGCACAGCGTATCTGCTGGCACCATTGCTGTATCGACTGATCCCTAATCCGGTGATCTGCGTCTCGCGCGGCGTCGCCCAGGATCTGATCGACACCACCATAACCCGCCCCCAGGATGTCACCATCGCCGACAATCCGGTGCTCGACAACGATTTTCGCGACAAGGCACCGGCGCGTCCAAACCACCGCTGGCTGCAGGAAAAGTCCACCCCGGTGATTGTCGCCGTGGGCCGCCTGGCGCGACAAAAAGGTTTTGACGTATTGATCGATGCCTTCGCCCGACTGCCTGATCCCAGCGCCCGATTGATCATTTTCGGCGAAGGCGCGCTCAGGGCCCAATTGCTCGAACAAGCGGTTGCTGTGGGCGTGGCCGACCGGTTCGATTTACCAGGCTATACCAGTGATCCGATGGCAGAAGTGGCGGCGGCCGATTGTTTTGTACTGTCGTCGCGTTTCGAGGGCAGCCCCAACGCACTGGTCGAGGCCATGGCCACTGGCACTCCGGTGGTATCGACTCACTGCCCCTATGGGCCGCAAGAGATTCTCGATAATGGCGCGATCGCTCCGCTGGTGGCCGTCGACGCCCCTGACGCGCTGGCGCAGGCCATCACGATGCAGCTGACGTTGCCGCGTGATGTAAATCGCCAGGCCCGCATCGATGCCGCCGCCCGTTTCGTGAGCGCTTGCGCGGCGAAAACTTATCTCGATGCGCTACTCGGGAGCCAGTCGTGATGAACACACTGGAAGTCAGGTACAGCACGCTGCGCAACGCCTTCACGCTGTTCGGTGTGCTGTTCTACATCCAGGTGATCGGATTTTTTTCCGGGCTGGCGGATACGTCAAATCTGGACTTGGCCGAAAAAGACCTCGAAGGCAACGCGGTCAATCAGATTTGCGGTCTGATCACCCTGCTGGTACCGCTGTTCTTCTTCATCCGCAACAAGGTCTTCCTCAGCAAAAGCTTTTACAGGAACAACGCCTTCCTGCTGGTGTTCATGCTCTGCCTGGCGGTATCGATCAGTTGGTCCTACGACCCGATGTTAAGTTTCAAACGTTTTGTGGCGCTGATCAGCGTGGTCTTCTTTGCGGGTTTCATCGCCTACAACTACAGCCTCGAGAAAATCGCCTTCATGCTCGGCTGTCTCATCGGCGCCGCTGCGTTGTTCGGCTTGATACTGGCGCTTGTCAGGCCCGATGTCGCCTTCATTAACGGCGGTGTTCGCGAGGGTGCATTCAAAGGGATTTTCCCGGATAAAAATGCCGGCGCCCGGATCAACGCGATCGCCATTTTGCTACTGCTGCCGATGATCCGTCAGGGCAATCCCTGGGCCATCATCTGCTCGTTGTTCTCGCTGATCGCGATTGCACTGGCCCAATCCGCCACCGCCACAGCACTGATTGTTGCCGGCACCGTGAGCTACTGGTACTTCCTCACGCTGATCCGTTTGCACATCAACCGTTCATGGCCCGCATTCCTCGGCACGACGATCGTCTATTTGCTGATCTGTTTCTTTCTCTACGGCAACTACACGCTGCTGCTGGAGCTGACCGGTCGCGATCCATCACTCACCGACCGCACGTTGATCTGGGACCTGCTCACACCGCTGATCGACGCCGAATTCCTCAAGGGTTACGGCTTCGGCGCCTTCTGGTCCAGCCCCAGCGCCGAGGTCTTTATCAGCCGCTGGGGTTACATCGGTAATGCCCACAACGGCTACATCGAAACCTTGCTGAACGGCGGTATCGTTCAGTTGATAGCGCTGCTCCTCATGCTGATCGAGGCACTGCTAAAACACTATCGGGCCGTGATGGCGGACCAATCGGCACGGTTTCATGTCAGCGCGATGGTCATCGTCGGATCATTCATGCTCACCAACTATGTAGCGTATGTCGTGCCCAACTACCGCTCGGCGGAGTTTCTGGTGTTCTGCGTCCTGGCCCTGTCCTTTCGGCATCACCACGCGAAATACCCCGTGTTGTCAGCAGCAACCCTGCGTCAGCGTCCGTCCGGCGAGGCATTGCCGCGCGATTCAGCCAAGGCGTAACGAAAGGAGAAATAACCATGCCAGACCAAGCCCACCCTTCACCCAATACCGTGTGCGTCATAATCGCGATGTACAACGGCGCCGACAGCATTGAGCAAACACTGGCGTCCGTGGCCGGGCAAACGCGACTGCCCGATCACGTCATCGTCATCGACGATGGTTCCACCGATGATGGACCCCAACGGGTCAGGGACTTCGCGGCGCCGTTTCGCCTGACGCTGTTGCATCAAGCCAACGAAGGCCAGGCCAGCGCCCGCAACCACGGACTGCAGCACACTGAAGAGACTCTTGTGGCGTTTCTCGATGCCGATGACAGATGGTATCCGCGAAAGCTGGAGCAACAAGTGGCACTGTTTGAAGAACTGGATCGTCAGGGACGGCCGGTGGGGCTGATAGATTGCTACGTGCATAACGACTACAGCGATGGCAGGCGAATACTGGAAGACCGGCAAAAAAACGGTAGGCATTTCGACGATTTCATCCGCGCCAACGTCCTCAATGGCGTGTCCTCCGCGATGGTCAAACGCGACGTGATCATGCAACTCGGCGGCTTCAATGCCAGCCTGCGTTACTCCGAAGACCGCTTCATGTGGACCCGGATCGCCGAACACTGGGAGGTCCATACGGTGCCAGAGGTGCTGCTGCAGCGCATGGTCAACAGCGCCAACATGACCGCGCAACCGACAAGGTACTACCCGCACAAGATCAGGTTCATCGAAGAGTACCTCGCCCACTTTGGCCCGCAGCTCAGCAAGCAGCAACGGATCGATTTCGCGCTGGGCAGCCTCTCCGACTTTCTCGAACTGTTTTCCCGCAGAGGAGAGCATGCCCAAGTGATCGGTGTGTACCGGCGAATGCTGGAGTATTCCTGGCAAGCGCTGATCTTCAGGAACGGCAAACCGACATTGCGCTTCCTCTACGCATGCGTCCAATCATTGCGCAAGGCACCTGCGTCCACCACYGCTCATTGAGCCGGYATCCGCCATGGCCAATCATCGTCTGGTTAAATTGATCTGGATTTTCACCGAGAAGTTCGGCCTGATTTTCCTGTCGATGATTACCTTTGTCGCGTATGCCAGGCTGCTGTCGCCCACAGAGTTGGGTGTGGGCACGGTCATCATTGCCGTCGTCGAGTTGATCGGGATGATTTATTCCTCGGTTCTGGAAGACCCGCTGGTACGACTCGAACGACTGGAAGACAAACACATCGCCACAGCCTTCTGGGCGTCGGTACTCGTCAGCCTGCTGTCCATCGTCGTCATCTCGGGCGCGGTAACGCTGTACACACCCGACCCGGTGCTGCGATGGATGACGGCGGTGGCCTCGGTGAAAATCCTGTTCACCATGATGGCGCGGGTCTATGTGGCGCAAATGCGCCGTAGCGGCGACTTCAGGATGTTGGCGTCGCGCACGTTACTGGGCAAAGTATGTGGTGGCGTGGGTGGCATCGCTGTCGCGCTTTGGGGGTTGGGGGCCTGGGCGGTCATTGCCCAGGTACTGATCATGGAGTTCGTGTCCATTGTCGTATTGATGCGTGCAGACCCGCGCCGCATTGCCTTTTGCATTGACGGCCCGCTCCTGCGCGAACTGTTGAAGGCCGGCGCACCGGTTGCCATCAACGCGCTGAGTTCGCAAACGCTACAGCGCGGGGTCACCGTCATCCTGGGCATGACGGCCGGTAGCAACGCGGTGGGCATGTTCAACATGGCGATGCGCATCATCGATCTGCCGCGCACGGCGATCTATCACGGCCTGATCAGCTATGCGCTGCCGGTGTTTGCCCGGCGCAGCGCCGATCCCTCGCGGTTGCGCGCGATCATCAGCGATTCGACCGCCGTCAGCGGCTTCCTGCTGACGCCCCTGTTCATCGGCATCGCACTCACGGCGCATGACCTGATCCTGTTGATCTTCGGCGCCAAATGGACCGAGGCCATTCCCCTGCTGCAAGTGCTTGCGTGCACGGCAGCCATCGGCAATACCGCCATGTACGCCACAACCGCACTGGTCGCAGTCAATTGCAGCCACCTGACCATCAAGGCCGAAGTGGCAACCTCCGTACTGGCACTGACGCTGGTCTATAGCTTCGGCAGCCTTTATGGCGGCATGGCCGCCGCCCTCGCCCTGCTAGCCCGGATGGCGATCATCACGCCACTGCAAATCCGCGGATTGAACCGCGCAATCGGCTATGACTGGCGGCTGTTTTTCGAAACCAACTATCGCAGCGTGGTTGCCTCGTTGGTCATGGCTGCGATCGTCCTGATGATTTCTTCCCGATTGAGTGTTCAAGGCTACCTGCACCTGTTCTGCAGCATCGTGGTTGGCGCGCTGAGCTATGCCGTGGCGTACAGCGTGATGCATCCGCGCTGGCTGCAAGAATTCAAATCGGTTTTCACCACCCGCTGAGAGGACGCACCCGACAACCTTTCTCCTACCCGGACCACATTCTCCTGACTCGCGCAATTTCCTTGTGACAGGAACGCCTCATCATGCACAAAACCACGTTGATTACCGGCGGGGCCGGATACATCGGCTCGCATACCACCCTGACCCTGATTGACGCCGGTCAACAGGTGCTGGTCCTCGATAACTTGTGTAACAGCTGCCGCGAATCGCTCGCGCGCCTGGAGTATCTGACTCGCAAGCGAGTCGACTTCATTGAAGGTGATATCCGCGATAACCACCTGCTCGATGATATCTTCAGCCGCTACGACATCGATGCCGTGGTGCACTTTGCCGGTCTCAAATCCGTGGAGGAAAGCATTCGAAAGCCGCTCGACTATTACGCCAACAATGTCATTGGTACGCTCAATCTTTGCCATGCGATGGCCCGATTCGAGGTCTTCAAACTGGTGTTCAGCTCATCGGCCACCGTGTATGGCATTCCCCGACAGATACCGCTCATTGAAGATCTGGGCACAGGCAAACCGATCAATCCCTATGGTCGCACCAAGCTGCTGATCGAAGAGTTGCTCACCGACTTGTGCCTGTCCGATCCGCAGTGGAGCATTGCGGTGCTGCGCTACTTCAACCCGATTGGTGCTCACGATAGCGGGCTGATCGGGGAAAACCCCAATGGCAAGCCCAACAATCTGCTGCCTTGCCTGACACGAGTCGCGATGAGGCAAATGCCCGAACTCACCGTATACGGCAGCGACTATCCCACCGTCGACGGAACGTGCGTGCGCGATTACGTCCATGTGGTCGACCTTGCCGAAGGCCATCTCAAAGCGTTGCGGGCGTTGCAGAACAGAAACGGTATCCACGTCTGGAACCTGGGAACAGGCATTGGCCACAGCGTGCTGCAAATCATCCGCAGCTTCGAGGACATTACCGGTATTACCATCCCGTTCCGGTTCGCGCCACGCCGTGTCGGCGATATCGCCGAATGCTGGGCCGACCCCACCAAGGCAGGGCGTGATCTGGGCTGGTACGCACAGCGCGACCTGATGCAGATGATCATCGACACTTGGCGATGGCAAATGTGTAATCCGCACGGATACCGCTCCCAACCCGGATTGGCCGCATCGATTGTGTTAAAGCAATGGGTATGAGCAGGTCCATTTTTTTGGCAGCCCTGGTATCGGTTGTGTGCTACGCGTCGGGGGGCACTCCCCCGCCGCTGGCCAACGGCCTGGTGCTGTGGCTCGATGCTGCCGATGCTTCAAAAATGACCTTCGATGCCCAGAACCACCTCCTGCGGTGGCACGACAAGTCCGGCAAATCCAATGACGTTACCGTAGACGATGCCGCAGGCGCCGCACTTCCGCTGCGTGTGGAGGACGCCATGAATGGCCATTCGGTGGTGCGTTTGAGTGGCTCGTCAGCGTTCCTTGGCAAGACAATTCGTGCCGCAAAAGGCCCCATGACCTTATTGATCGTGTCACGCAGAGTGAACGGGCAAAGCGGCGGCGAGACCTGGCAGCGGCTGTTCAGCTCGCGCCCGTGGATCGCTGAAAACGACAACGTGGCACCGAATTTCGCGATCAGCGTGCAACAGCCCACCGCCTACGATCCAACCCTGTTTGTTCTGGAACTCAACGACGTACCTATAGGCCCGTTTGCGGTGGGGCGCAATGTGGTCGGTAGCACTGAAGACTTGCGTGGCGACATCGCGGAAGTGTTGGTGTATGACCGTCACCTGGCCTCTCTGGAGGAACGGCAGCGCGTGTTTCAGTATCTGGCGCAAAAGTGGTCCCTCGCTATCCCCAAGGCTGCCAATTCCTGGACCCGTATCGGCCCCCTGGACGCTGTACCGCAGCGGATCAATGCCGAACTGCCGTTGTCCGATCAGGCCAATGTCGGCCAATGGAGGGTGGACAGCCAATTTTCCGACGACTTCAACGGTGCGACCCTTAACACCAGTCTCTGGCACGTCAACAATGCCACGGGCACCGAATCGCTCGGGCGTAAACCGGCGCTGTTCACGCCGAACAATGCCTACCTGAGCGATGGCAATCTGAACATCGTTTTCCGCAAGGAAAACGTGCCGCAAAAGTACGTTCGGCTGGGTTACCAAGGCTATAGCTCGGCGATGGTCCGCACGATCGAGCGCAGTTTTTACGGCTACTACGAAGCCCGCGCCAAACCCATGGAATCGGCGGGTTCCAGCGCCTTCTGGCTAGCGTGGACGGGGCTTGCCGACAATGCCACGGAGATCGACATATTCGAGATCGGCGGCAAGACCAAGGGCGCCGCCTTCGACCGCCTATACAACATGAACGCCCATGTCTGGGCCACGCCACAGAGCACCGCCCACCTCAGCGACGGCAGCAGCTGGATTGCCCCGTGGCGCCTGGCCAGCGACTTTCATGTCTACGGTTTTGACTGGCAACCCGACACCTTGCGCTGGTACGTAGACGGCGTCCTGGTGCGAGAGGCCAAGAACACCCACTGGTTCTTCCCGATGCAAATCAACTTTGACAGCGAGGCCATGTGGAATTGGTTCGGCGTTGTCGACGACGCCGATCTGCCCTCCACTTTCAGCGTGGACTACCTCAAGGTGTGGCGGCGCGGTCGATAGCCGGGTCTTGATCCAGCGTCTTTGAATTTGATCCTTCCCCTTCCATCCTTGCTCAGCGGCAGATTCACTACATCAGCCATCGGATTCGGCCAAGGGATGAAGCCGATGGTTATTCGTGTTGCTCAGCGGACAAACGCCATCGGGCAGCACATGGGTGCCGGTCAGGCGTTTCGCCGCTACAATGCGCACCTTGACCGTGACAAGCCAGACTAAAAAAACATGTCCCTACCCAAGCATCACCTGGAATTGCTCAGCCCCGCCCGCGACGTGGCCATCGCCCGCGAGGCCATCCTGCATGGCGCCGACGCGGTGTACATCGGCGGCCCGAGCTTCGGCGCCCGCCACAACGCCTGTAACGAGGTGAGCGATATCGCCCAATTGGTGGAATTCGCCCGTCGCTATCACGCGCGGGTGTTCACCACCATCAACACAATCCTGCATGACAATGAGCTGGAGCCGGCGCGCAAGCTGATCCACCAGTTGTATGACGCCGGCGTCGATGCGCTGATCGTCCAGGATCTGGGCGTGATGGAGCTGGACATTCCGCCGATCGAGCTGCACGCCAGCACCCAGACCGACATCCGCACCCTGGCGCGGGCGAAGTTCCTCGATCAGGCTGGTTTCTCGCAACTGGTACTGGCCCGCGAGCTGAACCTCCAGGAGATCCGCGCGATTGCCGACGAGACCGACGCGGCCATCGAGTTTTTCATCCATGGCGCGCTGTGCGTGGCGTTCTCCGGCCAGTGCAACATCTCCCATGCGCAGACCGGCCGTAGCGCCAACCGTGGCGACTGCTCCCAGGCCTGCCGCCTGCCCTACACCCTCAAGGATGAAAAAGGCGGTGTGATCGCCTACGAAAAACACCTGCTATCGATGAAGGACAACAACCAGAGCGCCAACATCCGCGCGCTGGTGGAAGCCGGTGTACGCTCGTTCAAGATCGAGGGGCGCTACAAGGACATGGGCTATGTGAAGAACATCACCGCCTACTATCGCCAGCGCCTGGACGACGTCCTCGAAGACCGTCCGGACCTGGCTCGCGCTTCCAGCGGCCGCACCGCGCACTTCTTCCTGCCCGATCCGGACAAGACTTTCCATCGTGGCAGCACCGACTACTTCGTCAGCGAGCGCAAGATCGACATCGGCGCCTTCGACTCGCCGACCTTCACCGGCCTGCCGGTGGGCGTGGTGGAGAAAGTCGGCAAGCGCGACCTGCTGGTGGTCACCCACGAACCGCTGTCCAACGGCGACGGCCTCAATGTGCTGGTCAAGCGCGAGGTGGTGGGCTGGCGTACCAACATCGCCGAGCCCAAGGGCGAGTTCGAAGAAGACGGTGAAAAGCGCTACCGCTACCGTGTCGAGCCCAACGAAATGCCAAAGGGGCTGCACCAGTTGCGGCCGAATCACCCGCTGAGCCGCAACCTCGACCACAACTGGCAGCAAGCCCTGCTCAAGACCTCCGCCGAGCGCCGGGTGGGTCTGGCCTGGGTCGCTCGCCTGCGTGAGGATCGCCTGGAACTGACCGCCACCAGCGAGGAAGGTGTCAGCGCCAATGTCGCCCTCGACGGTCCATTCGGCCTGGCCAACAAGCCGGAACAGGCCCTGGAGCAACTGCACGACTTGCTCGGCCAGTTGGGCACCACGCAATACCACGCCACGGATATCAAGCTGGATGCACCGCAGGCGTATTTCATCCCGAACTCGCAGCTCAAGGCTTTGCGCCGCGAAGTCATCGAAGCGCTGACCACGGCCCGCATCGAAGCCCACCCACGGGGTGGTCGCAAGGCCGAGACCAATCCGCCACCGGTGTACCCGGAGTCCCACCTGTCGTTCCTGGCCAACGTCTACAACCAGAAAGCCCGCGACTTCTATCACCGGCACGGCGTCAAGCTGATCGACGCGGCCTATGAGGCTCACGAGGAGACCGGCGAGGTGCCGGTGATGATCACCAAGCACTGCCTGCGTTTCTCCTTCAACCTCTGCCCCAAGCAGGCCAAGGGCGTCACCGGCGTGCGCACCAAGGTCGCGCCGATGCAGCTGGTGCACGGTGACGAGGTATTGACGTTGAAGTTCGACTGCAAGCCTTGCGAGATGCACGTGATCGGCAAGATGAAGGGGCACATCCTTGGTCTGCCGCAACCGGGCAGCGTGCAGCCGGTTGTCGGGCACATCAGCCCTGAAGACCTGCTCAAGACCATCCCTCGCGCGCCCCACTGAGTGACGGGCGAGCGCGCCGCTACGGCGTCGCGCTCGCTGTTCACTTAAGCCGTAATGCGATCTGTAGCAGCTGCCGAAGCCTGCGTTCGTCCTGTAGCAGCTGCCGAGCTCGCGAGGCTGCGTTCGGCTGCGCAGCAGTCGTAAAATCAGGCACTGCGGTCCRTCAGGCGCACCGTGCATTCAGGGTTTACGACTGCTTCGCAGCCGAACGCAGCCTCGCGAGCTCGGCAGCTGCTACAAGGAATGCGTCGCGGCTGAAATTGCTTAAGTGAACAGCATTACACCAAGAGGGATATGTAACCGACACAAAAAAACGCCAGGCCGGATCGGCACTGGCGTTTCTCGTAAACACGACCATCTTGGACTCGCGCAATACTGCCGACTGAGTCATGACTGGATGAGTGTAAGGAAAATGGCAGGGGCGGCTGGATTCGAACCAACGCATGGCAGGATCAAAACCTGCTGCCTTACCGCTTGGCGACGCCCCTGTAGCTGTTGCGACGAGTGCCTGGCACTCTCTTTCTGAATGTGCAGCTTGCGAGCAATATCGAGCTGCTGCGTCCCTACGCTGCAAGCCCCGTAAGGGCCTCTGCAAGAACGCGCGGAAATTTATCAACTTTCGCTGCATCTGGGAAGCCCAAAAACAAACTAATTTGTTTTAAAACAGAGATTTACTGTTGATCCAGGCTATTCGGGATATCCGGAGGGTGCCATGGCAGCCGTTACCGATACGCTGAAGCTGTTTCTCACCGGCGATGTCATGACCGCCCGAGGCATCGACGCAGTGCTGCCGCATCCTGGCGATCCACGGCTTTACGAAGACTACGTCAAGAAAGCCGGCGATTACGTCCGGTTGGCAGAACGACACAATGGCCCGATTCCCCGCCCGGTCGATTTCACCTATATCTGGGGCATTGCGCTGGATGAGTTCGAACTTCGCCAGCCACACGTACGCATCATCAACCTGGAAACAGCGGTGTCCCGCCGCGGACGACCGGAGCCAAAGGGCATCAATTACCGCATGAGCCCGGAGAACTTCCCGGCCATCAGTGCCGCCGACATCGATTGCTGCGTGCTGGCCAACAACCATGTGTTGGACTGGGGCGTGCCTGGCCTGGCCGATACGCTGGCCACCCTGGCGAACAACGACATGTGCAGTGCCGGCGCCGGGCTCAACCGACAATCTGCCGAAGCGCCCGCCGTGCTGCCGTTGTCTGGCGGACAGCGCTTGCTGGTGTTTGGCTTCGGCGCTCCCGACAGCGGCATTCCACCGCGGTGGGCCGCCACGGATAGCCGCGCGGGCGTCGCGCGGCTGGAAGATCTGTCGATGCAAAGCCTGCGCCCTGTGGCCGAACGGATTCTCAAGTACAAAAATCCGGGGGATCGGGTGCTGGCCTCCATTCATTGGGGTGGCAACTGGGGGTTCGAGATCCCGCAGGAGCAGGTCCGGTTCGCCCATGCCCTGATCGATGAGGCCGGAGTTGACGTGGTGCATGGCCATTCCTCGCACCACGTCAAAGGCATCGAGGTGTACCGCGAGCGCCTGATTCTCTATGGCTGCGGGGATCTGCTGAACGATTACGAAGGCATCGAGGGCCACGCAGATTATCGCGGCGACCTGGGGCTTTTGTACTTTGCCTCGCTGGCCCCGGACGGGCACCTGCAGACGCTGGAGCTGATACCCACTCGCCTGCAGCGCTTTCGCCTCTGTCACGCCGAAGGGGATGACCGTCAATGGCTGCAAGACACCCTTTCTCGCGAGTGCAAACGCTTGGGCAGCAGCCTCCAGACGGGCGCGCAAAATGCCTTCGAGTTGCGTTGGTAGGCTTTTTCATTTCTGCGTCGCTTTTGCATTTCTGTGCGACAGATCGCACTTCAGGTACTCCCGTACTACTCCCTCTTGGTGTTAGTTTGGAAAAGTTTCTGACTAATCAATCAGATATTTCCTACCAACCACCTGCAAAGGAATGCCCCCAGCAATGGACTTTTCACTTAAGCAACTGGCCGCGACAACCCTGATGCTGGCCAGCCTTTCGTCGTTCACCACCTCAGCGCACGCCAACATTACCCCGCAACAGAGCGCGACCATCCTCAAGACCTTCAGCGATGCATCGGTAACGGATTTCAGGCAGTTCCTGGAACGCCTGGCCAAGAGCGAGCTTGCCAAAACCGGTAACCTCGGCCCGGCAATCAGTGCTTTCCAGGGCAACAAGCCCCTTTCCGCTGAACAGCAGAACGAGATTCATCGCCTGCTTGGCCTCTATGCGCGGGTGAAGTACGGCAACGCTGCTACCGAGACCTTGCGCGAACTGGTGGCCATCCCGACCTTCCGCGTGGACGGCGTGGCCCAACACGACAACCCTGAATTCATCAAGATCGGCGACAAGCTCAAGGGCCTGGCCCAGGCCTTCAACCTGAACTTTCGCAATATCGACAACCGAGTCTATGAAATATCCCTCGAAGGGGCTGGCGACGAAATCGTGGGCATTCACGCACATGCCGATGTGGTGCCCGTGACGCCGGAGAACTGGGTCTTGAAAGACGGCACCCGCCTCGACCCGTTTAAGGTCACCCTGGTCGGCGACCGTATGTATGGCCGAGGCACCGAGGATGACAAAAACGGCATCGTGGTCGCGCTCTACGCCATGAAGATCATCAAGGAAGAGAAGCTGCCGCTGGCTCGCCATTTCAAGCTGCTGGTAGACACCACCGAGGAAACCACCGGCGACGCCATCCCCTATTACTTCGAACACAACCCGACACCCAACTACAACCTGGCGCTGGATGGCGGCTACCCGGTGGTGATTGCCGAGAAAGGCTACGGCACCGTCATGGCGAACTTTGCCCTGCGGAGCGCTCAGGGCAAGGGCGCCGAAATCACCTCAATGACCGGCGGCCTGGCAACCAACCAGATTCCGTCAACGTCGGTCGCTACCCTTGTGACTGACAAGCCCGCCGAACTGGCCGCCAGCCTGCAGAAGGCAGGTAGCGATTATGCCAAGCGCAATGGCGGCAACTTCGAGGTGACCGCCAAGGTCGTCGGCAAGGACGTCAAGCTCACGGTCACCGGCGTTTCCGCCCACTCCTCCGAGCCCGAGTCAGGCATCAACCCGGTGGCACGGATGCTGGGCTTCATCAACAGCCTCGACGGCAAGGTCGCGCTCAAGCACAACCACATTACCGACGCCGCCCGTTATGCCGTCGACAACTGGGGACTGGACTACCTGGGCGGCAAGTTGGGGGTCGGTTTTTCCGATGCCTTCATGGGGCCGCTGACCACCTCCCTGACCTATGTCGGGATGGATGAAAAAGCCTTCAAGCTTGCGGTCAACCTGCGCGTGCCGAAGGGCAAGTCCCCGGAAGCGCTCAAGGCTGAAATCGCCGAAAAGCTGGGTGCCTGGAGCAAGAAGACTCACATTGCAGTGGCTTTCGACTACAAGATCGCCGAGCCGATGTACCGCAACCCCGAAGGTGAATGGGTCAAGGCGCTCTTGGCGGTGGCCAGCGAGAACCTTGGCATGGAACACAAGTTCGGTACCTCAGCCGGCGCCACTTCGGTCCATGAGCTGCCCAACGGCGTGCAGTTCGGCTTGGCCAGGCCCGAGCTCAAGTACACCGGCCACAACGACAACGAGTTCAAGACCGTCGACCAGTTCCTGCTGGACCTGCAGATCGTGACCGAGATGATGGGTCGCATCGGGCAGTTGCCGACACTCTGATCCCCCTTCCGGACCCGTCATACTGGCGGGTCCATCGTTTTTATCGTCTTGCCATGAACCGGCGGTTATCGCATAACTGACCTATTCTGAATCAACCGACAAGAAGTCAAACCCCACCTGATGTACCCGGACTCTTTACAGCAATGGAGGCTAGGCGATGAAGGAGCAATCGATTGAGTTCCGCCCTGGAGAGGGACACTTTGAAGAGGGGCACTCTGCGCTCCTCGCCATGACCCACGCCACCCAATCTTCCACGACCAATAGCCGCATCGAACTTTACACCCAGGAGTCGATGGTCAACTGGCTAGGCCCGTTTCAGCTCATGCGCACGGGCATGCAATCGGCCGCGGCCACCACCATGGGTGCCTTCGCAGACCCACGCGATGTGTTGGCCATGCTCAACCCCCGGGGCTCTAACCCACCCATTCAGGTGGCTGCCGACGGTGATGTGTGGATCGACTATCTGGCGGATACCGGCGATGGCTGGGACTCCACCTATTCCATGGCGCTGTGCGTCAGCCAGGATGTCAAGTTGCCGGAGCTCACGCTGCCGCGCGGCGACGTGCTGCTGCTCGGCGGCGATCAGGTCTACCCCACACCGGCCCAATCCGGCTATCGCACCCGTTTCCTTGATCCCTTCCGCGCTGCCTTTCCCGCGCCGGTCCCCAAGGTTCGCCCGAATGAGCAGGACCAGCCCGTGCCGCAGCCAGGTGCACCGTGGATAGTGGCGACGCCCGGCAACCACGATTGGTATGACGGCCTGCGCGGGTTCTCCCAACTGTTTTGCGAGCAGAAGCCCATCGGCGGCTGGGAAACCCGTCAACACACCAGTTACTACGTGCTGCAGCTGCCCAATGGCTGGTGGATCTGGGGCCTGGACCTGCAATTGGAGTCGATGATCGACCGCCAGCAGAAGCAGTACTTCGAAGAGATGCGCGCCAAACTGCAGCCAGGCGACCGCGTGATCCTCTGTACACCCGAGCCGAGCTGGGTGGATGAGGCCGAACGACTCGCACGCGTGGGGCGCAAGACCCTGCCCTCGATCGAGACCCAGACCTTGCGCTTCAGCAGTCTGCGCGAGATCGAGCAGCTCTTGGGTGACCACTTGGCGGTGGTCCTGGCCGGAGACTCGCACCACTACGCGCGCTACCAGCCAAAAGCCGGCAGCCAGGCACCGCAACGCATCACCTGCGGAGGCGGTGGCGCCTTCCTGCATGGCACTCATCAACTTCCAGATCCGCCCGAGCCAATCACCGTCGGCGGAACGCCGCAGCACTACGAGCTGGCGGCAACCTACCCGGACAAAAAGACCTCCGAACAGCTGCGTAACCGGGCATGGCGGCTACCCACCCACAACCTCTCGTTCTGCGGCATGCTGGCGATCTTGTACTTGCTGTTCGACTGGATGGTAGAAAGCGCCAGCAAGGTGCCCCACCCGGCGCGCGATAATCGCAGCCTGGTCGAGGTATTGTCTGGCCTCGAAGTATCTATTCCCAACCTGCGCGAGGTATGGCGACAGCTGGTCCTGGTTCTGGCACACAGTCCTTCTTCGGTGATGCTCGCCGTGACCATTGTGCTGGGCTGCGCAGTGCTCTCAGCCGCCGGGGTCAAGCGCACCCGAAAGCTTGCCTATGGCGTCGGGGCCGTTCACGGGTTGCTTCACCTGGGACTGGCGATCGGGCTGCTGTGGCTCATGGGCCGTATCAACATCCACTACTTGCAGTTCGAGGTAGAAAACCTGCTCCAGGTCTTGTTGTTCCTGGTGGGGACACTGGTGCTCGGTGGTAGTTTGGGAGGCCTGCTATTCGGTGCCTGGATGGTCATGGCCAACACTTTATGGGGGCTACATAGCGAAGTGGTTTTTTCCTCGCAACGCATCGCCGACCATAAATGCTTCCTGCGCATGCACTTCAACGGCGACCAACTCACCATTTACCCGCTCAAGCTGGAGAAGGTCTGCCGGCGCTGGTCCGTGGCGTCGGGAGTCGCCAAACTGGCGAAGGTGCAGCGCACCTGGAGGTTGCGGGCAACGCCTGAAAGCACTGGCCCGCGCTTCGTGCCGGCCTCGGGCGAGCTCGAACTGCGGCTGATCGAGCAGCCCATCGTGATTCGGCGTGGAGGAACCAGCTCATGAGGTCGCCCCCGCCGCCGTCTTGTGCTCATTCACAAACGTAATATACGACGTTACTCCTTCGCGCCCTCCTCCTCTTTCCCCTCCCAAGTAGTCTGAAACTCCCATCCCGCATGGGAGTTTCGGCCGATGCGCAATCCCCGGCGCTTCTCCATAGTTGCGACCAAAGGTCAACGGTCAGGCCTCGATGACCGCAATTGCTCTGGAGAAAGTCATGGCTACCGGCGAGCAAAATTCATCGCTAACGGGCGATCCGACCCCCCTATACATTCCGACCCTCGACTCAGTGGTCAACGCTCTCAGCGTTGTGACCTCTGGCGCGAGCGTTACGCTGGACGAAACGGCCGGGTTGCAAAACAGCACCGCCACGCCAAGCCCCGCGGGAGACGCTGACGACAATGACATTTTGCTGGCCTCCCTGCCCTCGACTTTCTCTACCCGTTTGACCGCACTGGGTGCAGGTACCGCAATGGGTGCGGCCTTGAGTGGCTATACCGGCGCCGTGGGCAATACCGGCAGCAATGCGTTCAGCGTCAGCGCTGACCCCGGAGCAACCATTACCAACGTCAGCTTCGTCGACAGCACTGGCGCACTGCTCAATGGCGTGGACAGCGGACTGGACACCCTCGATGGCACCAGCATCCTTCTCTATACCGATACGAGCAACGACAACATCCTGGTGGGCCGAGCCGGGAGCGCAAGCGGCGCAATCGTGTTCGCGGCCTATATCGAAGAAACCGGATCGCCACTCTCGGGCGGCAAGATCTGGACCGTGGAGTACCAACCGCTCAAGCATCCAGATGCGACGAACCCCGACGATGCGGTCAATCTGCTGAAYAAGGTGTTCATCGGAGCCGGTCAGGACGCGGAATTCAGTCTGGCCAATGCGCCGTCGGGCCAGCAGTTGTTCCTGATGTTCACRACCRCGGGCGCGACGGCCGATGCGAACGGCCGGATTCCCGGCGTCTCGATCGTCGTCACCGGCAGGGATCCGCTGGATCAGTCGGCAAGCAGTGCTGCCATCACCAGCGCCGACACGGTTAACAGCAGCCAGGGCGGCGGCAGCACAACCCTGGGCACCAACAACCAGGCGATCACCGAACAGGAAGGGCTGCGCTTCAGCTTCGTCAGCGGTGCCAAGGCGGACTTCACAGTCCCCAACCTGAGCCCGGGCGAAGCGGGTGTCGAACAGAACATCGACTTCACCCAGTACTTCGGCGCCCGCTCCGCGACCTTCAAGATCGTGCAGGAGACCGGCGGCACCACCGCGAAGCTCTTGCTCACCGCCGTCAAGAACGCCGACAACGTCAGCGGGTCGCAGAGCGGTGTCAACTTCGTCAACAGCTACGCCAACGACAGCACCGAAAAGGTCGCGATCATCAACGGCAGTGTCACCGTCAAGACGTTCGCGGGCGCCACCGTCAGCGGCGCCGTCATCACCTACAACGCCGACGGCACGGTGCTGATCACCGGTGTTCCGACCGACTCGCAGATCACCTACAGCACGGCGACCGACCACAACCGCGTGATGATCGAGAACGCCGGGTTGCTGACCGACAAGAACGGCGACAAGACGCATGCTGACTTCGACATTGGCGGCTTCAAGGTGCTGCAGTCCAGCACCTCAACCGCCGAAATCGGCTCCAAGATGATCTTCGAAGATGATGGGCCGAGCATCAGCACCACTGGCACCGAACCGACGCTGACAGTCGATGAAACGGTACTGGCGACCAACGATACCAAGAGCTTTGCCGCCAACTTCACGTCGGCGTTTGGCGCTGACGGTGCGGGCACGCTGACCTATGCCCTGGGCGTGGTCGCGGGTGGCTCCGGGCTGACCGACACGGCCACCGGTGAGGCAGTCAACCTGTCGCTCAACGGCACCGTGGTCGAAGGTCGCACGGCCACCAGCAACCTGCTGGTGTTCACGGTCAGCGTCGCCGCCAATGGCGACGTCACCCTCGACCAGATCCGCGCCGTGGTGCATCCCGACGCGACCAATCCCGATGATTCGAAGACGCTGACCTCGGACAGCCTGGTGACGCTGACGGCGACCAAGACCGATGGGGACGGCGACAGCGTCCATGCCACCCTCAATATCGGGCAGAACCTGGTG
>NZ_JBFTML010000054.1:0-36701 GCF_056396925.1 Pseudomonas sp. 05N433
GGGAGCTTGCTCCCGCTCGGCTGCGCAGCAGCCGCAATACCTGACGACGCGTTTTAACTGAAAAAACGCGTCGCCAATACCGCCCGGCGGGAGCAAGCTCCCTCGCCACGAAAAGCGGGAACTTCGCCCCAAATCTCCTATCTCAAAGACACTTCGCCACCCCGGCGGGCTTTGTGTTGGCCGCTGTCGAAATAGCGGCACGCCCTTTGAGACTTGTGCCGATGGTCAATAAAAACCTACAAGACACATCCCTTCCGCAGTGGCCCGAGGCCGCGCAAACGCTGATGGCGCTGATGCATGCGCAGGGCGAAGTGGCGCGCCTGAGCGAACGCGAACAGCTGTTCAGCTCGCTGCTGGTCAGCGTCAACGCCGTGCTTTGGGCATTCAACTGGGAAACCCGTCAGGTGCTCTACGTCAGCCCGGCCTATGACCGGATCTTCGGCCGCCCCGCCGGCCTGTTGCTGTCCGACTACAACCACTGGCGCGACAGTGTTTATCCCGACGATCTGGACTACGCCGAGCGCAGCCTGGCGCAAGTGCTGGTCAACGGCGCCGTTGAAGACCGCGAGTACCGCATCATCGCCGCCGACGGCCAAGTGCGCTGGCTCAGCGACAAGTGCTTCATCAACCGCCAGGCCGAACCGGGTCAGCCAGTGATCATCGTCGGCATTGCCGAAGACATCACCGAAAAGAAGCAGATGGAAACCGAGCTCCACCGCCTGGCCACCACCGACGTGCTGACCCAAAGCAGCAACCGCCGACACTTCTTCGAATGTGCCAATCACGAATTCGAGCAGGCACGCCAGCAAGGCAAGCCGCTGGCCTTCCTGCTGCTGGACATCGATGACTTTAAAGTGATCAACGACACCTACGGCCATCCGGAAGGCGACAAGGTGCTGCAACGCATCGCTGAGAGCGGTCGCGCGGCCCTGCGGCGTGGTGATCTGTTCGGGCGGATCGGCGGTGAGGAATTCGCCGCGGTGTTCCCCGGATGTGCACCGGACATGGCCATGCAAGTGGCCGAGCGCCTGCAACGGGAGATTCAACGGTTGAGTTTCAGCCATGACGACCAGACGTTCGGCATCACTGTCAGCCAGGGCCTGACCAGCCTCACGCCCGAGGATGAAAACCTCGACAGCCTGTTCGCCCGCGCCGATGCCGCGATGTACCAGGCCAAGCGCCAGGGCAAGAACCGGATAATCTCTGGCTGAGCCCATGTAGATCGTTCCCACGCTCTGCGTGGGAACGATCTACAAAGCCTATTTTTTGCGCAAGCGCATCAGCTCCGGCAATCCGATCTTGAGCAACCGCGCCGTGCGGCTCTTGGCCAATGCCTCGATCCCCTCATGCTCGGTCAGGCGCGCCAGTTGCGCGGCCATGTTCATCACCAGCGCTTCGCGGGAGTAAACCCCGCCACCGAGCTGATAAACCGCCGCAATCAGCTCACGCAGCTCCAGCGGCAGGCGCCAGCGGGTACGCAGCGCCGAACCGTAGGCCGCGCCGAATTCGGCCAGGGCATCGCCGACTTCCTCCCATTCATCCAGCTCACCACCGGCCTGCTTCCACTCCTGCAAACAGCGCAGCAACGCCAGGTCGCCGAGGCGGTGCAGCATGCCCGCGCAATAACAGCGCTCCTGATCCAGATCCAGCAAGCGCGCCAGCGTTCGCGCGTATTCCGCGGTGTGCAGGGACAATTCCCAATAGCGCTCGGCATAGTCCGCCAGTTGCGGATCACTGAGCCGGGCACTGCGTTTGAGGGCGAGGCCCAGAATCAGGTTCATGCTTTGCCCGGTCCCCAAGCGATGCAACGCCTGGGACAGGGTTTGCACGGCGGCGCCATGATGCTGGGCCGCGCTGTTGGCGGCGGCGATCAGCACGGCGGTGACTTGCGGATCCGTGCGGATCTCGTCTTCAAGCCGCACCAGATTGAGGCCATCGGGATTGAGGCTACGTTTGATCGCCACCTGCACATCGGTCATCAGCGGCGCGCCGTCGGCCAGTTCGCGCCGCCGCTCCAGATACACCGACAAGGTCATGCCCGGCGCCAGAGACGGCACTTCGCAGGACACCTCTTCACCCGCGTTCAACAGCAAATCCTGCAAACGCTGGGTCAGGTTTTCCATGTCCAGGGGTTTGGTCAGGTACGCCGTGGGCGCCAGGGGCAAGGCTTCACGCACGCTGGCGCTGTCGTTGCGGCTGCTCATCAGAATGAAAGGCAACGGCGGATTACGTTTGCGCTGACGAACACTGCGCAACACATTCAGGCCATCGACGCCGGGCAACTCCCAGTCGACGATCACCAGGTCATAAGGGTTCTCTGCCAACAGCTGCAGCGTTTCCTGGCCATCGGCACACAGGTCCAGCCGTGCGTCGCAGCGCACATTCAACAACACCTGCTTGAGCAGGTCGCGGGACCAGGGGTCCGCCTCGGCAATCAGCACTCGCGGTACAGCGGGTAACACCACAGCAGTCATCTGCACACTCCAACGGCAATGCTTGCACCTTAGTCAATGCTGGCCATTCGATACAGCCCAATTGCCCCTGATGTGTTTCAAGGGGCATAAAAAAACCCGCCGAAGCGGGTTTTTTGTCGATCAGTTCACAAACGGATCAGAGCTCGGCGAAGCACTCTTCGATGATCGCCAGGCCTTTGTCCAGTTGCTCGTCCGGCGCGGTCAGCGGTACCAGCACGCGCAGAACGTTGCCGTAGGTGCCGCACGACAGCAGGATCAGGCCCTTGTCGCGAGCCTTGGCCACAACGGCGGCTACAGCAGCCGGGTTCGGCTTGTGGCTGTCGCCGTTTTCGAACAGCTCGACAGCGATCATCGCACCCAGGGCACGCACGTCGCCGATCACCGGGTATTTGGCCTGAATGGCTTTCAGACCAGTCACCAGACGCTCGCCAACCGCTTTGCAACGGTCCAGCAGGTGCTCTTCTTCGAACACTTCCATCACGGCCAGGGCCGCGGCGCAAGCGATCGGGCTACCGGCGTAAGTGCCGCCCAGGCCACCTGGAGCGATGGCGTCCATGTATTCGGCCTTGCCGCACACACCGGCCAGCGGGAAGCCGCCAGCGATGGATTTGGCGAAGGTGGTCAGGTCGGCGGCGACGCCCATCTGTTCCATGGCGAAGAAGGTGCCGGTACGGCCAGCGCCCGTTTGCACTTCGTCAGCGATCAACAGAATGCCGTGCTGGTCGCACAGGGCGCGCAGACGCTTCATGAACTCTTTAGGCGCGACGTAGAAACCGCCTTCGCCCTGCACCGGCTCGATGATGATCGCGGCGATATCACGCGGCTCGGCATCGTTCTTGAAGATGCGCTCGATGCTGGCGATCGAATCGTCGATGCTCACACCGTGCAGTTCGTTCGGGTACAGCGCGCGGAAGATGCCGCCTGGCATCAGGCCCATGCCGGCCGAGTAAGGCACGACTTTACCGGTCAGGCCCAGGGTCATCATGGTGCGACCGTGGTAAGCGCCGGTGAACGCGATCACACCGGCACGGCCAGTGGCGGCGCGGGCGATCTTGATGGAGTTTTCCACAGCTTCGGAGCCGGTGGTCACCAGCAGGGTTTTCTTGGCGAAATCACCCGGCACCTTGGCGTTGATTTTTTCGCACACTTCCACGTACGGCTCGTAGGCCAGCACCTGGAAGCAGGTGTGGGTCAGCTTATTCAGCTGCGCAGTCACGGCGGCGATGACTTTCGGGTGCAAGTGACCGGTGTTCAGCACGGCGATACCGCCGGCGAAGTCGATGAACTCACGACCTTCAACGTCGGTCACGGTGGCGTTCTTCGCGTGGTCGGCGAAGATCGGGTGAATCTGGCCAACACCACGGGGTACGGCAGCGGTACGGCGGGCCATCAACTCAGCGTTAGTCTTGCTCATACATTCCTCATTCGCCGCTCATCGGTCGGCGTGGTTCAAGGATTAAGCGGCGGGGAAGCAACTACGGCAGCATGCGATGATCGACTGCCACAGCGTTCCCGGCCACAGAGAAAATTCCGTTTGAAGCGCGCAAAGGGACAGCGCTCTCGTGCCCTTTGCGTTTGAAGCAATGCCTTGCCGGGCCTATCCCTTCGGGCTTAGATGCCCAGGCAGAGGTATTTGATTTCCAGGTAATCTTCGATGCCGTACTTGGAGCCTTCACGGCCCAGGCCCGACGCCTTGATGCCGCCGAACGGCGCGACTTCGTTGGAGATCAACCCGGTGTTGACGCCGACCATGCCGTATTCCAGGGCTTCAGCCACACGGAACACACGGCCCAGGTCACGCGCATAGAAGTACGAGGCCAGACCGAACTCGGTGTCGTTGGACATCGCGATCACGTCGGCTTCGTCTTTGAAGCGGAACAGTGGCGCCAATGGACCGAAGGTTTCTTCCTTGGCCACGGCAGCGTTGTTCGGCACGTTGGTCAGGATGGTCGGCTCGAAGAAGTTGCCTTGCATGCTTTTGCCACCCGCCAGCACGGTGGCGCCTTTGCCGACGGCGTCAGCAATGTGCTCTTGCACCTTGGCCACGGCTTTTTCGTCGATCAGCGGGCCAGTAGTGGTGCCGTCTTCCAGACCGTTGCCGATCTTGAGTTTGGCCACAGCCACTTTCAGTTTTTCGGCGAACGCGTCGTAGACCGAATCCTGAATGTACAGGCGGTTGGCGCAGACGCAGGTCTGGCCGTTGTTGCGGTACTTGGAAATGATCGCGCCTTCGACGGCCTTATCCAGGTCCGCGTCGTCGAACACGATGAACGGCGCGTTGCCGCCCAGTTCCAGCGAGACTTTCTTGATGTCCTTGGCGCACTCGGTCATCAGCTGACGACCGATTTCGGTCGAACCGGTGAACGACAGTTTGCGCACGATCGGGTTGCCGGTCAGCTCGCTGCCAATGTCGCCGGCGCTCCCGGTCACCACACTGAACACGCCGTTCGGAATACCGGCACGCTGGGCCAGTTCAGCCAGGGCGAATGCAGAGAACGGAGTTTGCGATGCAGGCTTGAGCACCATGGTGCAACCGGCGGCCAGGGCCGGGCCTGCTTTACGGGTGATCATTGCAGCCGGGAAGTTCCACGGAGTAATCGCAGCGGTCACGCCGATCGGCTGCTTGATCACGATCAGGCGCTTGTCTGGCTGGTGGCCCGGAATCACGTCACCGTAGATGCGCTTGGCTTCTTCGGCGAACCACTCGATAAAGGAAGCGGCGTAAACGATCTCGCCCTTGGCTTCAGCCAATGGCTTGCCCTGCTCCAGGGTCATCAGGCGAGCCAGGTCGTCCTGATTTTCGATGATCAGCTCGAACCAGCGACGCAGCTTGTTTGCGCGCTCCTTGGCGGTCAGTGCACGCCAGGCCGGCAGCGCTTTGTCAGCGGCTTCGATTGCACGGCGGGTTTCGGCAGCGCCCATTTTCGGCACAGTACCCAGAATTTCGCCCGTTGCCGGGTTATTGACCTTGATCGTCTGACCGTTGTCCGCATCGACCCAAGCGCCATCGATAAAGGCTTGCTGGCGGAACAACTGGGTGTCTTTAAGCTGCATGTCGGCTTTCCTTAACAGCACCGCGGCCAGCGCGGAGCGAATTATGATTGTAGAAAGGCGCCTTATAGGCTGCCGTCAGGGAAATCATTCACCGGGCTGAAGCACATAAATAGCGCACTGATCGAACTCGTGCGGTTCAGCACCCAGACAAGAGCGTTTGAAATCTCAAACGAATCCTAGGATCAAAGGGGGTAAAGGACAATAGGCTGTTCGAAAAAAAGAACGTAAACGCCGCATTTGCCTATTTTTTCGGATCAGCGTAGCAACCGTAGGTTACGCTTTGGAAAAACGCAGACGATTCAGCAGCATGGACGCCCGCAGCGCATATGAGTATCATGGCGCCCGCATTGCACCAGTAGCTCAGCTGGATAGAGTACTGCCCTCCGAAGGCAGGGGTCGTGGGTTCGAATCCCGCCTGGTGCACCATATGTAGAAACGAGAAAGCCTCAGGTCTTAGGGTCTGGGGCTTTTTTGTGGGCACAAAAAAACCGCCAAAGCGGTTTTTTCATTCTGTCGTCCAATCAAACTCGTCGTACTCATCATCGTCGTCTTCGTCCTCGATCAACTCATCATCAAGAACGTCTTCCTCAAGATCCTCTTCTGCCTGCTTCGCCAGAAGAAACTCCTTACGACTCTCAGTCACTGCTCGCCTCAGTTCCTCACCCTTCACCGGGCAGTTGAGCATTTGGGCGATGCGGTCGATTTTTTGGGCCACGGCATCCTCCAACGCATCGGCTATGGGCTGATAGTGCGCGCTTTCGGGTGTCGATGCCAAATCGGCGACCGCTGTTCAGCTCATTCTTTCTGCATTTCCTTGAGTTTGGCCGCCAGGTTTTCCTTGGGAAAGCGCTTGTGCAATGTCGTCATCAGCGCCTCGGCGGCTTGGGTTTGTCCGGCCTCTTGCAGGCGTATCACTTCACGTAATTGATCATCCAGTGACTTGACCGGCGCGGCGGCGCGTTTGCTGAGTTTGGCTTCGTCGGCCATTTCGCTGTTGATCGACTCGCGCTGCATCGGTGCAGCAAAATCCGCCATCGGCGCAGCCGGTGCGGGCGCGGACAAAGCCTCGGCCGGTGCGGCCTGGGAGCGGGCAGCGGCTTCCTGTTTGGCGGCCGGTGCRGACGCTTTCGGCGCAGGCGCGAAGTCGTAATTCGGCAATTGCTCGGGCGTGCGTTGCACCAGCGCCAGCATCAGCGCGACGCCGACGAGGCTGGCGAATGCCACTTGCCAGCGGGGCTGTTGGCAGGCGTGGAGCCAGCGTTGCCACAGGTTCGGCTTCGGCGCGGGGGCTTCGCGGTGCGCGGTGGCGAGGATGAAGGCGTCGAGGTGCGCCGGTGGTTCGCCGCTGCTGTGATCGCGAAAATGCTTGAGCATTTCATCGTCGGGCGATGACGGTGTTTGTTTGGCGTCAGTCATGTCAGTACCTCCTCGGCCAGCAGCCGACGCAGTTTTTGCTGGGCGTAGCGCAAGCGGCTTTTAACGGTTTCCAGCGGTGTTTCGGTGAGGGTGGCGATCTGCGGCAGGTCGAGGTCGCCGTGGGCGCGCAGCAAGAACACTTCGCGCTGGTCGGCGGGCAGGGTTTGCAGGGCGGTTTCGAGGCGTTGACCGTCGCGGCTCAGACTCAGCAGTTGTTCAGGGTCGGCTGCGTCGTCGATCAGGGCGTGGGCCTGTTCGTCATAGCTGTCGTGCAAGGGGTTGTGGACACCATGTTTGCGCCAGTGATCGATCAGTCGGTTGCGGGCAATCTGGTAGAGCCAGGTACGAAAGTTCGCCCGGCCTTGTGGCTGACTGGTGCTGCGGATCAGGCTCAGCCAGGTTTCCTGGTACACCTCTTCGGCCAGTTCGGGTTTGCCGCTGAGGCCGAGAAGGAATCGATACAGGCCCTGGCGGTGGCGGGAGTACAAAACTTCGAACGCCGGCCCGTCGCCAGAGCGGTAGCGCGCCAGCAGCGATTCATCGCTGCTGGCGGTTGAGCTGATTGCAGGATCGGACATCTCAGCTTTCACTCTATCCGGTTGTCGTTGGGCGGCTGATTAGAGGCGGTGGAGGCTCGCAGGCTCTGCGCCAATTCCACCAATTGCACGAACTCTCCGCGCAGGCCGAACTGATCATCACCCCGTGCGCCACGGGCCAGGGTTTCGGTGTCTTTCAAGCTGAAATTACCGGTGTAGCGCCCGTCCTTGAGCTGCTGGGAAAACGCAGCGACGGCGGCGGCAAAGCGCAGGTCATCGCTGGCGGCCGAGAATTTGCCGGTCTCACCCTTCATGATTGGCCGCTCGATCAAGCGACTGTTCCCACCTTCCGGCAACTGATAACGCACCCGCAGCATCGCCAATTCTCCGGTTTTTGCGGAAACTTCTGCCCCGGAATTGCCGTAGCGCAACGGTTCCAGCCAGCCCTTCTCGCCCTTGGGCACAATTTCGTACAGCGCCGTCACCGTGTGCCCTGCGCCGATTTCTCCGGCGTCGACTTTGTCGTTGCTGAAATCCTCACGCTTCAGGGCACGGTTCTCATAGCCCAACAGCCGATATTCGCTGACCTGAGCCGGGTTGAACTCCACCTGCAGCTTCACGTTTTTCGCCACCACCGCGAGGGTCGAGCCGAGTTGATCCACCAGCACTTTGCGCGCCTCGCGCAGGTTGTCGATGTAGGCGTAGTTACCGTCGCCGGCGTCGGCCAGTTGTTCCATCAGGTGTTCATTGTAGTTATCCACACCAAAACCCAGGGTGGTCAGGGACACGCCAGTCTTGCGTTTATCCACAGCCATTTGCTTGAGGCTGTCGAAGTCGCTGATGCCGACGTTGAAGTCACCGTCGGTGGCTAGCAGGATGCGGTTGATGCCTTTGGGGATAAACGCCTGTTGCGCCATTTGGTAAGCCAGTTCGATACCCGACGCGCCGGCCGTCGAACCGCCCGCCGTCAATTGCTCGATGGCGGTACGAATTTTCGCTTTTTCCCGTCCGGAAGTCGGCTCCAGCACCACACGGGATTCTCCGGCGTAGACCACCAGCGAAACCCGGTCCTGCTCGCGCAATTGATCGACCAGCAATTTCAGGGTGCTTTTGACCAGAGGCAGGCCTTCGCGACGGTCCATGGAACCGGACACGTCCACCAGAAATACCAGGTTCGCTGGGGCCAGCGTTGCCACCGCGCGATCGGAGGCCTTGATGCCGATACGCAGCAATCGGGTATGCAGGTTCCAGGGTGACGGCGCCAGTTCGGTGGTCACGCCAAATGGCGAGCCGTCGGTGGGCAAGGCGTAATCGTAGGGGAAGTAATTGACCATCTCTTCCAGCCGCACCGCCCCTTCCGGCGGTAAACGCCCCTGATTGAGCAAGCGCCGGACATTGGCGTACGCGCCGGTATCGACATCGGCGCTGAAGGTCGAGACCGGCGCTTCGGCCACGCTGTGAATCGGGTTATCCGCCAGCGCCTGATATTGCTCGCGCTGTTCATCCCGGTAGCCCTGTGGATAAGTTTCACCCGCGGGCACTGGCGCGAAAGCGACCAACGGGCCAGGTCGTGCGCTGCGCTTGGCCATCGCGGTGTCCGCCATGGCCGCTTCGCGCACCAATGCTTCGGTTTTCGGCGCATTTTGAGCCGGAGGCGCAACCGCTGCCGGGTTGCCCGTCTCAGAGGGTGGTGTGGATGAACCGCCGCAACCGGCAACGGCCAGCAGCAACCCGGCGGCGAAACCCTGGGCGGCCGGGCGGAGGACATGCAGAGGAAGGGACATGGGGGCTGACCTCAGGAGGAAATTGACTCATTCATCCTCTGAGACGGACAGCCCGCCGGGTTCGGGTTAAGCCTAAGTGAAAAATCTTCAGCGGTGATAACGCCGCACCACGCTGCTGTTTTTCAGCACATGGCCTTTGATCTGTTCCAGCAACTGCGCGCGGGTCAGGCCGGCAGGCAAGGCTTCTGGCGCCAGGTCCAGGGCGTAGATCTGGATGATGTAGTGATGGGTGCTGTCACCGATGGGCGGGCACGGGCCGATGTAGGTGGTGGTGCCTTTGATGTTGGTGCCACCCACGCCTTCGAGGGTGGATTTAGTGCCGACACCGGCCGGGATCTGCCGCGTCGTGGCCTTGATGCCGTAACGAATCCAGTGATCGACGCCCAGGCCTTTCTGGCCGTCCGGGTCGTGCATGACGATGGCGTAGCTGAGGGTGCCCTGGGGGCCGGCGCTCCAGCTCAGGGCCGGAGACTGATTCTTGCCACCGCAACCGCTGGCATCGCTGGCCTCCGCCGACGTGAACAGCCGATTGTCTGAAACGCCGGGGATGCTGAGGGTGAAACGCTCCTGGGCCTGCGCCGGTAACTGCACGCAAAGGGCGACTGCAACGGCCGCCAGCCAAGGGTTCAAAGAGGTCAATCGGGTCATACCGGAGCACCTTGTGCGGGGTGGGGCCGTCGTCGGCACGCAAACTATAGCCGGACCGTTCGTGCGGTGGCAGTGGGAATTGGCTGAACCTCGGAATAAGCGCCAAACTCCTAAGTGAAATACCTGCCTGGAGATCGATCATGGCACTGCACCGCGTCGCCCGTTTCGCCGATGTGCCCCTCGACCGTGGCCTTGAAGTCCGGATCGACAAGATGAAAATCGTCTTGCTGCGGGTCGGCGATCAATTGCGCGCCTATCAGGGCAGATGCCCCCACGCCGGGGCTCCCTTGGCCAAAGGTGCGCTGTGTGAGGGCCGGCTGATCTGCCCGTGGCACAAGGCGGCTTATCGGCTCGAAGACGGAGCGCTGTGCGAGCCACCGTCCCTGGACAGTCTGCGGCGCTATCCGCTGGAGTTGCGCGACGATGAGGTCTGGGTCGACGACCAGCCGATGCCCGGCCCCAGCACACCGCCGGAGGATGATAAGCGGACCTTTGCGATCATCGGCGCCGGTGCAGCGGGGACGGCCTGCGCGGCGGCGCTGCGGGAGAAAGGCTTCGGCGGTCGGGTGCTACTGATCGACCGTGAGCCCGAAGCCGGATACGACCGTACGGCATTGAGCAAATTCGTGATTGCCGGGGAAATGCCACCGGACGAAGTTCCGCCGCTGCGCGATGAAGACTTTTATCGGGAACAGCGCATCGAACGGATAAACAGCGATGTGATGGGCCTGGATGCACCGAACCGGACCCTGCGCCTGGCCGATGGTCAATCGTTGAGCTATGACGCCGCGGTGATTGCCACCGGCGGCATACCAAAATCCCTGTCGCTGCCAGGCGCCGATCTGCCGCAGGTGTTCGTGTTGCGCTCGAAGGCGCAGGCGCAGCAGATTCTGACCACCGCAAAACCGGGTCAAAGGGCAGTGATTGTCGGCGGCAGCTTCATTGGTCTGGAATCCGCTTCATCCCTGCGTCAGTACGGCTTGGATGTCACCGTCCTGACCCGCCATGCCATCCCTTTCGAGGCGCAATTCGGCGAGGCCGTCGGCAAGGCGATTCGTGCCCTGCACGAGGCCAATGGTGTGGTGTTTCATACCGATGGCGAAGCGGCGAAGATCGAAGGCACAGGCAAAGTCGAAGCGGTGCTGCTGGACAATGGCCAGCGCTTGCCGGCGGATCTGGTGCTGGTCGGCATTGGCGTCACCCCGGCGACCACCCCGTTTACCGATCTGCCGAAGGAAAAAGATCAGTCATTGAAGGTCGACGGCGGCATGCGCGTGACCGACGGGCTCTGGGCCGTCGGCGATATCGCGACCTTCCCGCTCAATGGCCAGCCCCAACGGATCGAACACTGGCGCCTGGCCCAGCAACAGGCGCGGATTGCAGCGGCGAATATGCTCGGCGGCGACGAACGCTACCTCGACGTGCCGTATTTCTGGACCTGGCACTTCGGCAAAAACTACGACTACCTCGGACACGCCGAGGCCTGGGACGAGGTTGAATTCAAAGGCGACCCAGAGCATCCACCGTTTATTGGCCTGTTCGCCAAAAACGGCGTGGTAGCGGCAGCCGTTGCCTGCGATCAGGAACGGGCCATGGCGATGCTCGCCGAACGGATGAAACAACCGCTGTCGATGGACGAGGCGTGGCGCCTGGTTCGGGACCTGAGCTGACGGCGACTTAGTGGCGAGGGAGCTTGCTCCCGTTCGTCTGCGAAGCAGACGCAAAATCGGTGACCGCGCTCTATCAACGACAGCGCGGTTAATGGCATCGGGAGACCTTCGGCCTCCAGCGGGAGCAAGCTCCCTCGCCACAGATGAACATATACCTAGAGATGGCTTATCGGCTCGCGGTTGTCATCATCTTCGGCCGGCAGGCGGATCACGAGTGGATGTTCCAATGGCGCCAAAGGCGGCGGCAGTTGAGACGGGTCGACCGGGGTAAAGTGCGTAACGACGTGACTGACATCGCCTTCCTGATCGTTGTGAATGGTCATCGAGCCCGGTGCGCGCAGTTTCTCCAGCCGGTCGCCGGTGAGCTTGAAGCTTTTGCTCAGCCCCTGATCGTCCACCACCGGCGCCGGCAAACGGCGCTGGGCGAAGCTCTTGCTTTTGCGCTGTTGATAACGCGCCCAGCCAATCAGGATCACCGCGTTGAACAGCGCCACCCACAGGTAGATCTGCAATGTGCCGAGGGCGTCGAAAAACGACCCATCGATGCGCGGCCCGTCATGGGTATCGATCAACGGCCACAGACCCCGCGCCAGCAAATACAGCAGCCCGATCCAGGCCAGCACGGTGAAGAAAACATCGAGAACGACCAAAAAGGGCCGCTGCCGGGTTCTGATGATTTTCATTTGATGACCTCCTCTTCATCGTCATCCAGCGGCTTGATGCCCCGGTCCGGACTGACCCACCGCGCGCGCTTCTGATGTTGGCCAAACAGCACTTTGGGGAAGCTGACCAGGGTGGTGAGCAGGCTGATGAACCAGAACACCAGCGGGTACCAGACCACCCAGAACATGGTCCTGCCGAGCCCTTTTTCGTAACGGCGATCGATCATGATGCTGACCGCGAATTGCACCAGGCAAACCACCGCCAATAGCAGCCCGGTAAAGGCCGGCGGCATCAGGTGATGGACGGCAATGGCGGGCGGCATTTCGACGAAGTTGCCGACACCCCAGAAAATCACCGACAACAGGAAGGTGAAGGCCCAACCGGTGGACAGGCAGTATTCGAACAGCAGCGGCCACAGGTAACGATGGCGGTATTGCCAGATGCCCCGGATGTTCTTGAACAACACCTCGGCGCCGCCCTGGGCCCAGCGCAAGCGCTGCTTCCACAGGCCGCCGAGGGTTTCCGGCATGAGGATCCAGCACAACGCGCGGGGCTCGTAGAAAATGCTCCAGTGATCCAGTTGCAGCTTCCAACTGATGTCGATGTCTTCGGTGATCATGTCCGGGCTCCAGTAGCCGACCCGGTTCAGGGCCGTACGACGGAAGGCGACGATCACCCCAGAGACGGTAAAGATCCGCCCGAACACCCGCTGGGTACGCTTGATCAGGCCGATGATCGAGGAGAACTCGCCGACCTGTACCCGGCCGATCAGGGTCGAACGGGTGCGGATTCGCGGGTTGCCGGTCACGGCGCCCAGTCGCGCGTTGTCGAGCATCGGCGCCACCAGATAGGCCGCGGTGTTCGGCGCCAGCAGCGCGTCACCGTCGATGCACACCAGGTACTCGCTGCGCGCCGCGATGGCGCCCATGCGCAGGGCAACGGCCTTGCCCTGGTTCTCCGCCAGGTGCAGCACCCGCAAACGCGGATCCTGCGCCGCCAGTGCGTCGAGCACCGCGGCGGTGTTGTCCTTGGAGCCGTCGTTGATCGCGATCACTTCGATGTTCGGGTAATGCTGGGCCAGCGCCGCGTGGATGGTATCGGCGGCGTTGTCGCCTTCGTTGTAGCAAGGGATCAGGATCGAGATCAGCGGTTCGCCGGCCAATGGTGGCGGCAAGGTGTCGTCCTGCCACGGCCAGTGCCGCTCCCAGTGCAGCCAGAAATACAGGCCGCCGGCGATCCACAGCCCCGACATGAACAGTGGGTAGAAGAACACGAAGTCCATCAGGAATTGCCCGGTGACCAGAAAGATCAACCCGAGGGGAACCCCCAGGACGATCGCCAGAACCAATAGGGCCAGAAGTCTGTCCAGCATGTTATGGATTCCACTTGTTGGAGAGCGCCGGCCGCACGGCTTTCAGGTCCGGCTGGTTCTCGAGGAAGTTGTCTGGGTAGTAGCCGAAACTGGTGGCGCCCTGACGCTTGAGGCGGCCCATCCAGTCAGCCAGCTGCCCGCCGTCGATGTCGGCGTGTTTATTTTTCGTCCAGTCGCGGGCCTGCAATTCGAACACCGTGCGGTCGAGGGCGCCGGGGCGCGATTTGACCGTCGCCACCAGTGCTTCAAGCCAGGGGCCGGATTGCTGATGGCTCTGTTTTTCCATCAGTGGCATGGCCATCGGTGCCGTCCAGTCGTAGGCGCCCAGGAAGTCGTCGAGATTCTGCGCAAACCAGGCTTCGCTCTCGGGGTTGAGCATCGGCTCGGCGAAAATATTGCGCGCCGTTTTCACTTGCGGGCCGCGAATGGCGCGAACCTTGGCGGTCAGCTCATGGGTGAAATCGATCAGGTAGCGGCTCTTGAACCGCGTCCAGCGTTGCAGGGTGGCCGGATCCTCGCGCAGGGCGGCAATCGAACCGGGCAGACCGTTGGCGGCATAGATTTTCAGGGCTTCGGGGCCGGCGTCTTCGAAGTCCGACAGCACCGCGTCATCGTGATAGAGGATGCCGTCGACCGAGGTCAGGCGGGCCACGTCTTCGTAGATTTCACCGATGATGCGCCGCACGTTCGGATCGAACGGTGACAAGCGCTTGTACTGGTCCGGATCGATCGACGTAGTGCCGGTTTTCGGGTCCCAGCGAGTGACTCGCGGCAGCTTCGAATCCAGGGCAAAACTCAGCACCGGCATCCACGCGAAAACTTTGACGTGAGCCCGGGTGCGCAGCTGCCAGGCCACACGGTCAAAGATATCGGCACGCATCGGCAGGTGGCGGTTGGGGAAGTACAGCGAATGCACCAGGCCATCGCCCGCAGGGTCGGCGAAGGCTTGCAGGAACACCGTGTTGGCGCCCATGTCGGCCATGCGCTGGATCAGTTTGCCGAGGTTGATTTCCTGTTGGGCCGGGTCCGGGTCGTAGACGTTGTCCAGGTCCACATGCACCACGCGCATCGGCGATTCGGCCTGCACCGCGACGACGCTGTTGGCGAAGTGTTCGCCATCCGGGTCCGAGGCCACCAGAAAGCGCGGGCTGCTCATCAGGTTGTCGAGGGCATCGAGGCCGTCGTCCAGTGTCAGAGCCATCTTATAACCCTGGTCGTTGATCACTTGCAGCGAGGTGCCATCCGCCACGCCGTACGGCCAGACCCAGACTCGCGGTTTGTAACCAGTGACCTTGCGGATCTTCTCCGAGATGGCCGCTACGTCGGCGCGCATCCGGGCCTGGAATTGGGCTTCGGTTTCATAGCGACCGGTGGCGGCGTCATAGCGCCGGGTCGCGGCCGCCGGCTGCAGGTTGCCTTGCGGGTTGGCCAACACGCCTTTGTGGCTGGCGTCGGTGTGGGCGGCGATTTCCACCAGGCCGGACCGGGAAATCTCGCGGATCTGCTCCCAGGTCAGGAAATCCGAACGCTTGCGCGGTGTGCCGGCGAAGTCGACTGGCTGGTTCGGCGGCGTGTCGATCCACACCCCGACCGGCGCCAGCAAGGCGTGCCAGTTATAGGCACGCAGCACCGGCAACACGCGGGTGTAGAAACTCGAATAACCGTCGTCGAAACTCAGCAGGATCGCCCGTGGCGGCAATTCAGGGCCGCCATTGCGAGCGGCGATGATCTGGTCAACGGTGACCGGTTGGTAGTTGTTCTCCCGCAACCATGCCAGTTGCTCGATCATGCGCTCGGTGCGCACGGCCACCACCGCCTGATCGGGGTCGCGGTCTTCGACATCGTGGTAAGCGATCCCCAATACATGGTTTTTCGGCCACGGCTTTTCATTGGCCGACACTGTACGTTCGGACGGCGGTACGAAGGTCGGAGCTTGCTGGGCACAGGCGCTGATCAACAGCACTCCCAGCAGGAGGATGAAACGCGAAATAAAAGGCATCTTCAAACTCTTCTAGAAGCGGTAAGTAAGGTCGACGAGCAGGCGCAGATCGGTTTCCCGGTCACCGTCAAATGGCCGGTTGATCACGCTCAGCAGGCCGCCCACCTCGAACACGTCGTTCCAGCTGTAGCGCTGGCCGTAGCCCAGCAGGGCGATACCGCCGGTGCCGTGATCGCGCTGGCTGTAAGTGCCCGCACCGGCCTGGAACTGCTGGCTCCAGGAGGTTTCGTAGCGGTGGTAGAGCACGTGATTGACGTTCACCGTCGGCAGCACGCTTAAGTCGGATTTGGGGTTGAAGTACGGCACGTCGTCGGACTTGGAGTTATGGCTGCTGCCGACTTCCAGACCGAGGTCGACTTGCAGCCCCGGCGCGCGATAAATGCCCTCGCGACCAGTGAGCACAGCTTCGATACGGTTGTTGCCGTCGCTGAAGTGCGAGGGGCTGACGGCCAGTCTCCACTCACGGCTTTCATTGGCGCGCCAGCGGATAAAGCCGCTGCCGCCGTTGGCCGTGATGTCGCTGTTCAACGCTCGCAACGGCGTTTGTGCCGACAGGTATTCGAGGCTGCCGCCGTACTGCCAGTGATCGTCGATATCTCGGGCAATCGCCAGGCGCGCGCCCTGTTTATCGCCAAAGCCGTAGGAATGGTTGGAAACTTCCGCTTCCAGGGACATGTCACGGGTCCGGCGTTCGAGCCCGACACGCTGGAAGCGATGGTGGCCGGTGCCTTCCTGGAAATCGCCAGTGGCGTAGCCGGCACCGACGAACAGGCGCCAGTCTTCATCGATGGGCGGGCTGTACAGCGTGGTTTCGATGCCGAAATCGCGGCTGCCGTTGACCGCCCCGACATCGCCGTTGCCGCCGCCATAACTCTTGCCGCCGTAGGCCTGCACTCGCAGCTCGGCCATATCATGGACCGCACGCTGACGCTGCAAACGCTGCACCTGACGGTTGTCCGGAAAACGCGCGACCACATCGTCGGTCAGCGCATCCATCTGCCGCCATTCCTGCAGGTCCATGGCAGTGTGGCCCTGAGCGACTTCCAGCCCGATATCCCGCGGGGCCATGCTCTCGGTTTCCTTGAGCTGATTCTCGGCGCGTCGTGGCCAGTCCCGGGCCAGGTACAGATCGGCCTGAGCCAGGCGCAGGCCGATGTTGCCCGGCGCCTGATCCACCAACGCCTGTAAACGCTGCTCGCCCGATGGCAGGTCGGCGCCGTAGGTGCCGGCCTGGGCGGCGAGTTGCTGCGCGTCCATCCATTCATCGTTGGGGTTGCCCACCGGCAAGCCCTTGAGCTCGACCCGTGGCTTTTGGGTCTTGGCCAGGTCCTCGGCGACCTTGCGCGCATCATCGGCCTTGTCGCTTTCGAGCAGGGAGTAATAGAGCGCGGTGCTGTCTTCCAGGCGATCGCCGACATCGGCATCCGGCGCCACCAGCACCTGGCGATACAAATCGGTGGCGATTTCCGGCTGACGCTGATCCAGATAGGACGACGCCACCCAACGCAGGGCATAGGTCGGAATCTTCACGCCTTCGGCGAGCAGCTTCTGGTATTCGGTGATCACATCGGCGGTGCGTGCACGGGCCTTGAGGGCGCCCATGCGGTCGATTCGCCAGCGGATGACGTCATCGTGGGCCGCAGGGTCCGGCGTCCAGGTCGCCAGCAACTGGTCGTAATCGGCCAGGGCCCGATCGGCGATCACATAACGTTCTTTTTCGCTGCGGGTGGCGAGTTCGGCCAGGCGCACGCGTTCGGCGGCCAGGTCACCTTCGAGACGGCGTTGCGTGACCGGATCAATCAACCCCGGCCGCTGACGCGCCAGGCGCAAGGCCGGCTCCGGCAAACGAGCGCGTTGCAGGGCAATCACGTATTCCCGAGCGACTTCGGGTTTGCTGCCGGCGCGGGTGAAGGCCTGGTCGTATTCAAACAGCGCATCGTAAGTGGCACCGGCGCGGGTCAAGGCGTAGGCCAAAGCCAGACGGCGGCCAGGATCATCCGGTTTCGCCGCCACCAGAGCCCTGGCGCGGGCAACCGCCTCGTCAGGTTTACCGGCGTCGGCCTGGGTCATCGCCAGGCCCAGCTGCAGGTCGGCATTTTGCGGTTCAAGAGCCAGGGCCTTGTTGTACACCTGGGTCGCCGAGTCCCAACGCTTGAGGTTGCGATAGGCCCGCGCGGTGGCAGTCAGGGCCTGGACCGGCAACGCTCGATCACGTCCCTGGGTTTCATAGACCTGTACCACTTCGGCATCCAGACCGGCCCAACTGGCGATCTGCAAGTGATCGCTGATCTGGCCAGTGGAGGCCTGGCTTACCGGCACCTGGCGCAACACCGTCAGCGCAGGCGTGTAATTGCCGGCCCGCGCATCGCGAACCATTTGATCGTAAGGGGTATCGGCGAGCGCCAGCACCGGCCACAACAATTGGCCGCACAGCGCAACGCGAAACAAGGGGCGCAGCCCACGGTGAATAAAGGGACCAGCAATACGCGGCATTCGTCAGCATCCTTACATGGCCAGCCGGGTCGCAATGCCCCTTGCCCACTTGTGACGGAAAGCCGGATCGAAAGACCCGGCCAAGCTTTATCGAAACAGTCTTGCATGCAAGCGTAGTCAATAATTCAAGACACAATATTTCTTCAGATTCGTGACGGACCTCACCCTCATCCCGTTTCGGAACTCCAGACAGCAAAACGCCCGGCGTCTGCGTGTTGCAGAGGCCGGGCGTTGCGCTGAAGCCTGCGGTTTTACTGGATGGTGACGTCGCCAGTGCCGCCGAGCTTACTCATCACAAAACCGACAAACTCTTCGAGGGTCATTTTCTGGCCGTTGAAGTCCACCTGATTGTTGGCGTAATGCAACTTGGTGACGACGTTGTTACCGTCCAGTTTTGCCAGTTGCGTACCGACCGCCATGCTGCTGAACATGTCGGCGGTTGCGCTCGCCTGATCGGCGATGAGCTTGGCATCGGTCTGACCGTCGATTTGCGACTGCACGGTGAGCAAATCAATGAGCATTGGCTTGGACACCAGTACGTTGAGTTCCAGCAACGCGATCAACTGCTTAACCAATTGGTCCGGCGGCAGGTCCATGGATTGCGGTTTGGTCAGGTCCAGCACCAGGTTGGCGCGGCTTTCGCCGTTGCTGGTGTTGAACGACAGGTTTTCCAGGGCCACCTGGGGACCTGCGGCCAGCAGTTTCTCCAGACCGGTCTTGACCTGTGCCTCTTCGGCCGGGGTCAGGTTCAGCGGCGGCGCCGGCAGGCCGGCGGCAGTGGCTTCGGCGGCGGCCCGCTCGTACGGTTGCAGTTTGGTCTGATAGATCTGCATCAGCGACATCGTCGACGGGATGTCGAGGTTTTTCAGGCTCATGGCCATCTGCGCAGAGCCGATAACCTTGCCGTTCAAGGACACTTCACCGACCTTGTAATCGGCACGCCCCGAAGCGTTGGTGCCTGATTCCCCAGTCTGGTTCTTCATTTCAAAGTTCTTGAAACCGAGTACCGATTGCTTGGGGCCAAAGGTGGTTTTGCTGTTTGTCAGCTCGAGGGTGTTGTCACCGACGTAATAGCCGTAGGTGCTTTTGTTCAGGTTGCTGGCCAGGGTCAAGCCGTTGAGCTCGACCTGCACCGGCGTCTGGTCTTCAGCCACAGTGGTCAGCTTCAGGCTGTCCATGTAACCGTCGGCCTTGACCTTTTGCGCCTGGGCGCTGGCGGCCACGTCGAGTTTCAACCCGGAGAACGTCAGGTTGGACTTGTCATCCAGTGCCRCTTCCAGCGGCAGGAATTCGAGCGAGCCCTTGGTGGAGTTGTCGTAGCCGATGTTGACCACACCCTTGACCGGGGATTTGTCCTTGGCGGCGGCGAACCACTTTTCGGTCAGCGGGGTTTTTTCCAGCTCATAGTGACTGGTGGCCAGGACTGGCAACCACTTGAACGATACCAGGCGCGAGAACGGCAGCGGGCCGTGTTCGATGCGGTCGACGAACAGCATCTCCACCGGCGCTTCACCAAACATCTCGCCCTCGCCCTTGAGGCGGTAGTGCGCGGTGCTGCTGAACACATGACGCTCCAGCGACACCAGCTCCAGCGACGCCGTGCCGTTGGAACCTGCCAGCGCGGCATGCAGTTCTTTGTTGGCGTCGGCGATCGAGCTGTTCAGCACCCCATCAAGTTTGCTACCGGTGTACCAGGCGCCGCCCGCGCTGATTGCACCGATGGCCACGACAATTCCTAGAAGCACGCCTGCTGATTTATTCATGAAGTACCCGATCAATGTCCATTGTTGAAAGTGTGGTCGTCTTCCCTGAACCCATAACGGGTCGCGGTCACGACTGCGCTGAAAGTGGCGAGGAGATTAGCATTTGCGCCGTGGGACGGCCCAATGATTAAAGGTGAAAGAGTGTCCATGGGCTGCGGCGGCCTGTGGACAACTGGCAGGGGAGAGTTTCGGCGATCGTTCAATCGCCTTCGCGAGCAGCCCTGCCAATACAACCTTACGAATACTGAACCTCGATCTCATCAAGCTGATGATCAAAACTTTTTAGCCGCGCGGTCCACGTATACACCAGCACTTCAAAATCCCGATTGATCACCGCCCCGCCAGTCACTTCCGCGCGTGGGTCACAGAAATCCAGTTGATAGCGTTCGCGGGCCATGGCGTTGGCGACATCGGACAGTTCTCGGGCATTGTTGAGCCAGTGCCAGCCCTCGTCGGCCACTTGCTTGTCCAGCGCCTGGCATTGCTTCTTCAAGGTTTCGAGGCTTTTTTCCAGTGGCGTGCCGGTCAGTTCGCCCATGACTTCCTGAAACGTGCGCCCCGGTTGCCAGTAACTGCCCCAGAAATATCGGTCGAACACCGTTTCTACCCGACGCAAAGCCACCTTGGTGTCCCAGATCAGTACCAGGGTTTTGCCTTGTTCGAGTTGTCGTTTCTTGATGCGCTGGTTCTGGAGCGAAGCCCAGGCGACCACCACGATGGCCATCACGGCGATCAGTGCCGCCGCGCTGTCGAGGAAGATCAGCGCCTTGTCGATCTGGTGGGCCAGCATGACGCCATAGAAATAGGTGGCCGACAGCAAAACCAATGCCGCAATGGCGCACCAGAAGCCGGGAGCGTAAGGGTTTTTCATTATTAGATCCCCATGACCAACGCAAGCCTTGATCGACGGGTTCGCCGCGCGACCCCATCAAATCAAAGCATAGCAACGGCCTCAGGGTTTGCCGGGTTGTGAGCCTTGCGTTCGTCCGCTTTCCCAGCCGCCGCCCAAGGCGAGGAACAAATCGATCTGGCTCATGGCGACCTGGGTGTTGGCCGAGGCCAGTTGCGCCCGTGCATCGGTGTAGGTGCGGGTGGCTTGCAAGTCCGCCAGGAACGACGCGCGACCGGCCTGGAAGAAGCGGTGGGTCTGGTCTGCCGCCAATTGCGCCGACTGTTCGGCGTCCGCCAACGCATCGCGACGCTGAAGTTGCGCGGAATATTGCGCCAGGCCGGTCTGAGTCTCGCGGATGGCGTTGAGCACCACGCCATCGAAATGCGCCAGCGCGCCTTGAGTTGCGAACTCGGCCTCACGGATTCGCGCGCGGGAGCCGTTGGACGGTACGGTCCAGGTCAGCAACGGACCGAAGCCCCAGCGATTGGTCGACGGTTTGCCAAGGTTTTCCAGGGTGCCGACCGTGCCCACGGTCGCGCCGATGCTGATGTCCGGGTACAACTCGCCGGTGGCAATGCCGATGCCGGCGGTGGCCGCCGCCAACTTGCGCTCGGCCTGGCGCACGTCTGGCCGGCGTTTGAGCAGCGCGGCGCCGTCACCCACCGGCAATAATTGGGTAACTTTCGGCAGCTCGGCGCAGTCGCTGGTGCCCGCCGGCAGTTGCTCGACCGGTTTGGCCAGCAGCATCGACAAGCGGAACAACCCGGCCTGACGTGCGGCTTCATAACGCGGCAATTCGGCGCGCAAGGATTTGAATTGGGTTTGCGAACGGGTGACCTGGGTTTCATCGCCGCGCCCGGCATCGCGCAAGCGCTGGGTCAGGGAGGTGCTCTGGGCTTGCAGGTCGAGGGAATGCTGCGCGATCTCCCGCTCTTCGTTGGCCGCGCAGACCTGGGTGTAAGCCCGCACCACATCGGCCACCAGGGTGATGCGCGCGATGTCCGCTGCCGCCTGGGTCGCATCGGCATTGGCCTTGGCCGCTTCGATGCCGCGCTGCAAGGTGCCGAACAAGTCGAACTGATACGAGGTCGTGATGCCGATATCGCCGACGTTGGCCACGGGCACTTTTTCCGGTATCAAGAATGCTTCGCCGGACTCCTGCAAACGCTGGGCGCCGACCTTCACGCCGCCGCTCCAACCGCCCGCCGCCTGCGCTTCGTCGACCTGAGCGCGAGCCCGCGAAAGATTCGCCGCCGCGACCCGCAAATCGGTGTTGGAGGCCATGGCCTGCTGCACCAATTGGTCCAGACGCGGATCCTGATACAACCGCCACCAATCGGCGGGCACCGGTGCCGAGACGACATGTTTGCCGTTCACCGCCAGGTCGCCCTGAAAGTCTTCACGGTGCACGGCGGCCTCGTCCGGCAAGTGATAATCCGGCCCCACTACCTGACAGGCCGACAGCAACAAGCCCAATCCGGCAACCGCCAAACCCGAGGCCCTGCTCATTTCGCCGGCCCTCCGATTTGATCGTCGATGATCGACACGGTGGCCGTACGCCCGGCAATCATGCGGAAATCTTCCGGCACCTCATCGAAAGCGATTCGCACCGGAATCCGCTGGGCCAGCCGCACCCAACTGAACGCCGGGTTGACGTTGGGCAACAGGTTGCTGCCGCTGCTGCGGTCACGGTCTTCGATGCCGGCGACGATGCTTTCGACATGCCCGCGCAGGCGCGCACGGTCGCCGATCACTCGAATGTCGACGCTCTGGCCGACATGAATGCCGTCCAGTTTGGTTTCTTCGAAATAGCCGTCGATGTGGAAGGAATTGCTGTCGACCACCGACAACACCGGGCGCCCGGCGCTGACGAACTCCTGAGAGCGCGGCGCCCGGTCGTTGACGTAGCCATCCACCGGGCTGCGGATCACCGAGCGGTCGAGGTTGAGCTGGGCGCTGTCCACCGTCACTTGCGCTTCCATCAACGCCACTTCGGCGCGCGCCACCCGGGATTGGCTTTCTTCCAGTTGCTCGGCCGGGACCAGATTGCCCAAGCCACGGTTACGCTTGGCCTCGCGCTGGGCCTGGGCCAAGGTTTCCTGACGATCGGCGACCGCCGCTTTGGCTTGGCGCAGGGCCAGTTTGAAGCGGTCCTGATCGATGCTGAACAGCACCTGGCCGCGTTTCACCCACTGGTTGTCGCGCACCTCCACTTGCTGGATCAGCCCCGATACATCCGGGGCAATCTGCACGATATCGGCACGGATGTGCCCGTCCCGGGTCCAGGGCGCGAACATGTAATACATGACCATGCGCCAGACCACGACAATCGCGAAGGTCACGATCAACAACGTCAGGACCACACGGCCGAGGGTCAATAAAGGTTTTTTCATGTCATCAGGTATCGACTGAGTGAGTCCACGGCGCCGAGCAGCACAGCGTAGAGAGCCACGTTGAACAATGCCCGGTGCCAGACCAGACGGTAAAAGTGCAGGCGCGTCAGCACCCCGTGCACCAACAGGAACAACACATAGGTAATGCCCATCAGCACCAGCAGCGTGGGCAGGAACACCCCGCTGATATCCAGATCACCGATCATAAAGGCGCTCCATCGATGCCATGGGGAAGCGGTTCTTCGAGTTCGCCCGTGCCGACAAACTCGACGCCCGGCAACAGCGCCAGACGCAGGCCGCTCAAGGCGTGCAGCAAATGCAGACGGGTTTCGTCATCACCTTGGCCGCCGAGGGCGCGGCGGGTGCGATCGAGGGTCATCAGCAACGGACTCGGCGCCGGCAGACGTTCGCCAGCCTCGAGGCAGGCCTTGAAGTACTCGCCGACTTCAGCCACCACCTGGCGCAGCAGCGCTTGCGGCGCACCCGGCACTCGCGGCGAATAGGCGAGCAGGTCCAGCAGATTCAGGGCCACGCGCACTTCGCGCAGGGCGATGCCGGTGTCCTGGCCGGTCATGGCCAGTCGCGGCAAATGCTGCATCAGGCGATCGAGCATCTGCACGCCCATGTGCCGGTGTTCGGCCAGCGTGGCCGGCTCGGTCAAGCCGACGATGTCGCGCCAGCTGAAACGGGTCAGGCGCTTGGCCGCCAGTTCCGCACCGAATGGCCGGGCGATCAGGGTCCAGATGAACGCGAACAGCAAACCCATGGGCCCGGCCAGGTTGGAGTTGGTGAAACTGAGAAAATCCGCGTCGTAGGCGCCCTGAATGCTGATGAACGACGAGGTGTTGACGATGGTCAGYARCATSCCSAGRTARAARCGCGGCTGYACKGTCAGGGTGCCGACGCARATRAACGGSAYGGCGAACGCCAGCACCAGCATCGGRAAGTCATGCAGGTTCGGCARGATCARAAACAGRTARAGGCYGGCGAACAGCACCGACATCGCGGTCCAGAAAAAGAACCGGTAGATCTGCGGCGCCGGGTCGTCCATCGACGCAAAGAAACTGCACGCCACCGCCGCCAGGATCACCGCGCTGCCGCCGTCGGTCCAGCCGAGCAGAATCCACAGCACCGAGGCGACGATGATCGCGGTGACCGTAGAAGCCGCCGAATAGAGCATCAAGCCACGGTCGAGAAACGGTGACAGTCGCCCCAGGCGCCAGTGCCGATACACCGCGCGCCAGTTGTCCTGACTCTCGCACTGAATGGCGTATTGCAGGCTGCGACAGTCTTGCCACAGGTCGATCCACTCGCCGAGGCGATACAGCGCGTTGGAAAACAGCAATTGCTTGCGATCGTCCAGCGCCTCGGCACTTGGCTGCAGCGCTTCGAGCCGGTTTTTCAGGGCCTGCCAGCGGTCGAGATCAGCGTCTTTGTGGTCAAGCCATTCGGTGGTTGCGGTCAGCAGTGGCGCGAACTTATCCACAAGCTCCGGCGTGCGCCGCTCAAGGGCATAGAGCGCATCGTCGAGGGCGTCGATCACCGGCAACAGGTGGATCATTCGCCCGCGCAGCTCCTTGGTGTTGCGCACCGTTTGCGCTCGCGCGCCCTCGTGCGGCAGCTGACCGATCATCAATTCCAGGCTGTTGAAGTTCGCCACCATCGATGAACGCAAGGCGCTGACTTCCTCCGGCTGCACATTGCGGCGAAGGAAACGCAGGCTGTAGGTCGAGGCATCGGCAAACCATTTGTTCACCGAGTCGTTGAACACCGGCGCCAGCCGCCGTGGCCAGAACATGGCGCCGACGACCGCCGCGCAGGCGATGCCGAGAAAGATCTCTTCGGTCCGCGCCTCGGCCACGTCCCACACCGCCAAAGGGTTAGCCACCACCGGCAAGGCGATCAGCGGCAAGGTGTAACCGGCGAGCATCAAGGCGTAGTTGTTGGCGGTGCGCAGGTGCAAGGACAGGAACAGCAAAATCCCGGTCCACAGCGCGATGACCACCACCAGCACATAAGGGCTCTGAACGAACATCGGCACAAAAAACACCGCCGCCGCCGCACCGAGCAAGGTACCCGCCGCGCGATACAACGCCTTGGAGCTGGTAGGGCCGAGGAACGGGCTGGAAACGATGTACACCGTGGCCATCGCCCAATACGGACGAGGCATTTGCATGAGCATGGCGATGTACAGCGCAATCATCGAGGCCGCGAACGTGCGCACACCGTAGAACCAGTCCCGCGCCGGGGGCACGCCGGTGAAAAAACCGCTCAAGGCTGAACCACCGGCAGATGATTGGCCGCTTCGAAGGCTTTGAGTACCCGCAGTGCCGCTTCCAGATCACTCTGGTCGATGCCTTCGAGCACGTCCTGGCGCAATCGCACCAACTCGGCTTCGACCGCCTGCACCAACTCGCGACCGGTCGCGGTCAGGCTCAGGCATTTGGCGCGTCGGTCATGAATGTCTTCGGTACGGCAGACGTAACCGGCATGACACAACTGATCCAGCAGCCGCACCAGAGACGGGCTCTCCATCCCCGCCGCCTGCGCGACCGTCACCTGCCGCACACCCTCGCCCAAGCGCCCGATCATCAATAGCGGGGCGGCGCAGGCTTCGGAGATCCCATAGTTGACCAGCGTGGTCTGGCAGATCTTCCGCCAATGCCTGGCGGCCACCACCATGGAGCTGCTGATGTTCATCTGGAGAGCGGCGAGGTTCTTTGGCACGAGGGAATGCACACACTGTTAGTTTGCTAACTATCAATATGGCATTCGAGGGGAAAGTTGGTCAAGTTTTGAAACAAATTGGCGAGCAACGGCCAGACGCGGAAAAAGCTAACAAACTCAGTTTCTGCCCAGTTTTTTTTACCACTCACCAGTTTTTTTACATTTCGCCATTTCTCTCCAGATTTTTTTACACCCCCCGCCCCTTCCTCAGCATTACATCCAGCTGATCCACCACCTCCGCCCAATCCGCGTCATCCAGAATTTCCTCACGCAGCAACTCTGCCTGGCTCTCGCTCCAGAAGAACGCGTCCGCCAGGTGCAATTCGGGTTTGAGCGGCGAGTGGGTAGCGATGAATTTATCAATGCTTTCGGGGTCGTCAGGCAGGCCGAGTTGTTTGAACAGGGCCGGGAGGCTGTGGGTGGGGGATTCCATGTGGCGCTCCTTTGTGATCGCGTATTGGATGGGTGACTGTGGCGCGGCCATTCGCGGGCAAGCCTCGCTCCTACAGGGACGCGCGGTCGAATGTAGGAGCGAGGCTTGCCCGCGACGACGGCAGTTATGTCGACACTAGGCCGACTGACTCAACTCGCAGACCTCGGCATGCGGCACCATTTTCAGATATTCAGGCACGCTCATGTGTACCAGGTTGTTGTGGTTGCCGGCTTCGAGGTAGATGTCTTTCTGCCGGGTCAGCATCGGGTCAATGACCATGTCCAGGCCATAGGATTCGCCCAATGCAGGCACGGCGCCGCGTTCGCAATCGTCGAACAGGTGCGGCAGGTTGCTTTCCCGGGTGACTTGCCATTCGCTGCTGCCACGGACTTTGCTCAGGTCCAGGTGACGGCTGGCGGGCAGCACGGCCATCAAGTAATGCCCGTGGCGATCGTCGAGGATCACCGATTTGGCCACCCGTTCAGCAGGAATGCCTGCGAGCCGCGCCGTTTCAAGGCTGCTGGCCGAGTGCGGATGGGAAACGATGTCATATTCGCAGTGCGCCTTGTCCAGGCTGGTCTGCACGGTTTTTGCCATACGCATGATGCACCTCGGTGTCCGCAACAACGAATGGCGGACGATGGTTAGAATTTTTTCTCTCCATTAAAAGTCTAGGCCCGCGGGTGGAATCCGGCGGGAAATCCGCCCGTCGGAGGCGGTCAACAACTGGTCAAAATTCATACAGCCACAGGCTCAACTAGACTTGTACACAGAGCCACGAACGGCTCGCGGACGGATGACTCTCCCGGAGGGTCAAGTGAACATTCGTTGCTGTGTAATTGCGCTGCTGTTGGCCCTGAGCGGACCGGTTTTCGCAGCGGACACCGTTGTAGTGCTGGTTCCCGACCCGATCGGGATCTGGCTGATCACCTTTGGCATCGCGTTTATGATCGCCGAGGCGGCATTGCCCAATTTCGGCGTGGTCGGTTTTGGCGGCATTGTGATGTTCGTGATCGGCGCACTGATTCTGACCGATGCCGAAGTGCCTGTTCCCTTGATCATCGGCCTGGGGCTGATCAGCGCACTACTGCTGATTTTCCTGCTGATCCGCGCCTTGAAAACCCGACCGCGCCGCAACTTCAGCGGCGACGCCGAATTACTGGGCAGCGTGACGCCGATAACGTCGTTGCAGGCTGGCAATGCTTATGTCGGCTGGGTGCACCTGCAAGGCGAACAATGGCAAGTCATGAGTGCCACACCGCTGAAACCGGGACAACAGGTCCGGGTGGTGGCACGCAAGGGTCTACTGCTGCAAGTGGCCGCGACTGACGCGGCACCGGGTGGAGAATAGTCATGGGTCTGCAATTGGGTTTTGCCGCGCTGCTGTTATTGCTGATTGCACTGGCGGGGTCGACTTTCCGCATTCTGCGCGAATACGAACGCGGCGTGGTGTTCCAGCTCGGACGCTTCTGGCAGGTCAAGGGCCCGGGTCTGATCCTGCTGATTCCGGCGGTTCAACAAATGGTTCGTGTCGACCTGCGGACCGTGGTGCTCGACATACCGCCACAAGACGTGATCACCCGCGACAACGTCTCGGTCAAGGTCAATGCAGTGCTGTATTTCCGCGTGCTCGATCCGCAACGGGCGATCATCCAGGTCGAGGACTTTCTCATGGCCACCAGCCAACTGGCTCAGACCACGTTGCGGGCGGTGCTCGGTAAACATGAACTCGATGAATTGCTGGCCGAACGGGAACGGCTGAACGTCGACGTCCAGCAAGTGCTCGATGCCCAGACCGATGCCTGGGGCATCAAGGTGGCCACCGTCGAGATCAAGCACGTGGACCTCAACGAATCGATGATTCGCGCCATCGCCAAACAGGCCGAAGCCGAACGGGAACGCCGGGCCAAGGTGATCCACGCCGAAGGCGAATTGCAGGCCTCGGAAAAACTCATGCAGGCTGCCGAAATGCTCGGGCGTCAGCCGGGGGCCATGCAGTTGCGCTACATGCAGACGCTGAGTTCGATTGCCGGTGACAAGAGTTCGACCATCGTCTTCCCGCTGCCGATCGAATTGCTCAAGGGGATGGCGGATTTGTCGTCAAAATCCTGATCCACCGATAACCTGTGGCGAGGGAGCTTGCTCCCGCTGGGTCGCGAAGCGGCCCCAACATCTGCGACTGCTACGCAGCCGAGCGGGAGCAAGCTCCCTCGCCACAAAAAGATTATATTTTGCGCAATTGTTCCAACGCCTCATACGGCTCCCGCGCCCAGCGCTCCACCCGTTCACGAAGCAACGCCGAGGCTTCGCGACGCTTGTCATCGCCGTCGCCGACAAACACCTGCGACGGCTGCTTGGCATGTTGCCCCACCGCTGCAAACACTTGCCGGCGCTGCTCGATGTCCAACGCAAAGAACGCCGCCAACCGCCCCGCCATCGCCTGCGGCAGTTCGCTGTAATTCACCGCCCAGCCACCAAATGCCTGGCATTGCGCCAACCCCGACGCCAGCAATTGCCCCAACCGCCGAGCGATGTAATCCTCACGGCCGCTGAATGGAGATTCGTCATCCAGCACACTGGCGCCGATCATCCCCGGCACCATGTGCACGCCCGGGCGACGCAGATGCGAGACAGCAATCTCCAGCGGATCGCGATAAAGAAACAGCCACGGTGTTTCAGGGAAGCACTCGCGCAGTAACGGCAGTTCACCGATGTTCCAGGCGTCGAGTTTGATCACCAACCGTTGCTCCACGCCACGTCGACATTGCCCGTAGGCCGACAGTAACCCTTTGATCGCCACACGGCGCTCGACAGCAGGCAAATCGCTGCGTAGCAACGCGTCCAGTGGCGGGGGTTCGCTGATGACAATGTGGTTGTCGAGTCGCGCCAGCATCTGGCTGACCAGGGTCGAGCCACAACGGGAGGCGTGAAAGATAAAGGCGCTCGGTGTCAGGCCGGGACTGCAAGCCTGCCAGTCCGCAAGGGTCGACAATGCCGTTTTTCGACGGAATGCCTGATTGAACGGCAGTCGCAGCGCATCCTCCACGGCGTCACGAAAAAACGGCTGATGCAGCCGCGTGTCACCGAACCAGCACCAATCGACTTGCCATTGCCCAGCCTCTTGCCACACGCGAATCGGCAACCAGCCTTCGAGGTTCAGGCGCTCCATTGTTCAGTCCACTGGCGGCGACCATCGCGCATCGCCGCACGCAGTTCTTCACGGGTAAATGCAAGGCCGCGCTCGGCGGCCAGCTCCAGAGTGCGGGCGACAAAGGCTTCGTTGTCCCGCAATCCCTGCAAGGTCTTGCACAGCTGCGGTTCGCCGACCAGCAGTGCCTTGAATTGCTCTAAAGCTTGATCACCGATTAGCGGCGACGGCGTGGTTGCCACCCCATCGATAATCGCCTGCTCCAGCCAGGCACCGGGCCGGCAATCGAGCACCAGATGAATCCGTGTCTGGGTATCGCGGTTGTCTACGCGATGAGGTCGCGCCAGGTCGAGGTACCAGCACTCGCCAGCGGCCATCGGCATGCGCTGGCCGTCCAGCATGAAGTCCACTTGAGAGGGGCTGAGCAGCGGGATGTGCAGGCGCAAGTCCGCATCCGGTTCGCCCAGGTCATAGTCGCGATGCTCATGGATACGCCCGCCCGGACCGAGTCGCAACAGGCGCGCGCAGACGATCTGCAGCGGCAGATCCCGCAACCCTTGCTGCCATCGAACATCCCGTCGCCAGAGTTCGCGCAATCGAGGTTCACCGCGACCGGGTGCCAGCTCGGTCAAGGCATCGGCCGCGGAAATCAGCGCCACGCCGCTCCAGTCGCCGGTGTAGTAAGCGCTGTTGAAGTGACCGTGCCAGTTGTCCTCACCGATCGCCGCCAGCGCCTGCAACAGCAACGGCAAATCCACCGTCACCGGCAATCGGGAGAATGCCGGTCGGCTCATCGTTTTGGCAGCACYGCACATTCGCCGAGCCAGGTCAGCAAACGGTCAAGACAGGCCTCGACCGATTGCGCGCCCGTATCGAGCACCAGCGACGCACACGGCGGTGGTTCGTAAGGCGCGGAAACACCGGTGAAGCCCGCCAACTCACCCCGTCGAGCCCGGGCGTAATGACCTTTGGGATCACGCTGTTCACACACCGTCAAAGAGGCGCTGCACCAGACTTCGCGGTAATCCTCGCCCAGCCGCCGGGCAAACAGTTCGCGCAACTCCACCAAGGGCGCAATCATCGCGAGGATGACAATCTGCCCATTCTCGACCAACAGCGCCGCCACTTCGCTGGCGCGGCGGATGTTTTCCAGGCGATCACTGTCGGTGAACCCCAGATCGCGATTGAGCCCGACCCGCAGTCCATCGCCATCGAGCACCACACTCTGCACGCCATGTTCGAACAGCTCGGCGTGCAGTGCCTGGGCCAATGTCGACTTGCCCGCCGCCGGTAAACCGGTCAGCAGAATCGCCGCGCCGCGATGGCCGTTGCGGGCCTCCCGTTGGGCGCGGCTGATGCTCGCCGTCGGCGCCAGCAGGTTAGCGGACCGGGGCATGGGCCACCGGCGGTACTGAGATGTTGCCCGCCGCCCACGCCGCTTCGCGATTGGCCAGTGCGGTGGCGATGGACTGGACTTCGGTAGATTGCACTTCGTCCGGCAGCGGATCGAGACCGGCGCTGGCGAAGATTTGCCCGTAAGCGTTGCGCAGGTCAGCGTAGGACAGGTCGCGACGCAGATCGGCCTGCAACGTGTTCAGTTCGCCCTGGATCAGATCCAGTTCGCCCAGCCCGGCCGCCTGATAGCGGTTGCGCAGCTGGCCGATGATTTGCCCGTCGATGTTCGACAACTGCTGATTGGTCTGGAACTGCCGCAGTGCTTCGCGGTAGTTGGCGTTGGCCACGTAGAGCTGGGCCAACACTGCGATGGACATCGCCTGACGACGTGCCGCGGCGACTTCTTCGCCGGCCTTGGCGACGTCGATCGCGGCGGGTGCGGAAATCACATTGAACAGGTTCCAGGTGACTTTCACCCCGTAATCCGCCCAGCTCTGTTCCACCAAAAACGAGTTGCTGTCGTAATGCCCGCCAGCGGAGAACTCCAGCCCTGGTAACAGGCGCAGCATGGCTTTGCGGGTTTCGGCCGCGCTGATGCGGGTCTGGTAATCCTGCTCGCGCAACTCCGGCCGACTGGTCAGGGCTTCCTGCTCCAGGCTGGCGAGGTCGACCTTGAGTTCCGGAATGTCGTAATCGTCCTGAGTCGCCAGCGTCAGCTCGGTATTCAGTGGCAGGTTGATCAGGGTCGCCAACTCGGTTTTTGCCAGCGACAGCGCGCGGCGTTGCTCTTCCAGTTGCCGGGTGGCTTCGATCAGCGAGCGCTGATAAGCCAACGACTGGATCGGATCGCCGATACGCTGTTGGCTCATGCTCTGGCTATTCTCACGGGCGGTATCGACCCGGGCCATCAGGCTGTCGATTTGCTTGAGCAAACGTTCGGCGGCCACGGCTCGCCAATAGGCCGAGCGCACGTCCTGGACGATGGTGTTGATCACCTTGCGCCGACGTTCCTGCACGATCAGCCGCTGATCGCCCTGCTGCTTGGCGCTGATGTAGCTGACGCCGAAGTCGAGCACGTTCCAGACCATGGTCAGGTCCGCCACGTCACGGTCGCGGTCCTGGGAGGTCGACGGTTCCAGAGACTGGGTGCCGGTGCGCACGCTCTGGCTGCTGGAGGCGTTGACGTTGTTGCGCCCCACGTAACCGGCATCCAGCGCCATGCGCGGCAGCATGTCGAAACTGGCGAGGTCGAGTTGGCGCTTGGCCAGGGCTTCTTCCATGATCTTGAGCCGGCCTTCGAGGTTGTATTTCACCGCGCGGGCCATGGCCTGGTGCAGGGTCAGCGGGCCGCTGAGGGGCTCCTGACCCTTGTACATGTTTTGCAGATCGCTTTTGGCGCGCTGTTGGCTGACGCTGCGTTCGATCGGTTGACTGGTGACTGCACATCCGCTGATCGCCAGCGCCAGCAGGCTGGCGCCGAACAACTTATGACTTCTTTTCATCCTTGTATTGCCCCCGGTGCCGCACTGCTTTAATGATTTTTCAGGCCTGCATTTCACTGATGCCGACCTGTTGCAAAGCCGCGGCCAGGCTGTCGACCTGCCGTTGCTCGGTGTCTTTGAGCTGTTGTAATTGCTGGCCAAGACTCGGTGCGCCAAACACGCCGCGCAGCCCTTGGGAAACATCCCCCGCCCTGATTGACTGATTACCAAAGGTGTTCAGCGAATCCCCCTCGCTACTGGTGGCCTGATTGAACAGGCTCGACAGCGTGCTGCTGCCGAAGACCCCGCCATCGCCCCCGCCAAAGCCGAGGAAGCCGTGGCCTGAGCCATCGCCACCGTTGTCGCTGCTGGTGAATACCTGGGCAATGAAACTCGGCGTCAGCGCCCCGTGGTTTATGAAAATGTCGCCCAGAGGCCGAATGCCATTGCCCATCACCCGTTGTTCAAACAACGGGGCAAAGGTCAGTGGCGAGCCGAGATCGCCAGTGGGTGGGGTGAAGATGATCGGTTGCAATGGCACGTTCGGTGGATCGGCCACGACCACCGGTGTCAACACCAAGGGGGGTGGCGTCGGTACGGTGTTGATTGTGTAGTTATTGGATACCGCGACGCTGGCGCCCAGGTTGCCCGCCAGGTCCGTCACATTGCTGGTGTCCAGCGCAATGAAGTTGCTCGGGTCGGTAATGTTCGCGGTGGGCGTGAAGGTCCCGGTCCAGGTCTTGCCGCCATCGCTGCTGGCCAGATTGGTCAGTTCACCATTGGTCACGCTCAAGTCCGACAAGTCGAAGTTGCTGACCGCTTCGCTGAATGTGAAGGTCACCAGTGTCGTCTGGCCAATTCCCAACACCGGATTGGCAACCACGATGCTGACGGTCGGACGGGTCGCATCAAGTGCGTAGTTGTTGGAGATGGCGATGCTGGCGCCGGCATTGCCCGCGGCGTCGAGCACATTGCCGGTGTCGAGCAGGATCAGGTTGGTCGCATCGTTGACGCTGGCGGTCGGCGTGAGTGTGGCGGTCCAGGTCACTCCGCCGTCGCTGCTGGCCAGGTTGGACAACACGCCATTGGCCACGCTGAGGTCGGACAGGTCGAAACCGGACACCGCTTCGCTGAAGGTAAAGGTCACCGTGGTGGTCTCGCCGATACCCAGTTTATTGTCCGCGACCACAATGGTCGCGGTTGGACGCACGGTGTCGATGGCGTAGTTGTTGGAGTCGGTCACACCGACGCCGCTGTTGCCCGACACGTTGGTCACACCGCTGTTGTCCAGGCGGATCAGGTTAGTGGTGTCCGTGACGCTGGCGGCAGGCGTGAAAGTCGCCGTCCAGGTCACGCCGCCATCGCTGGAAGAAACACTGCTGAGGGTGCCGTTGGCGACCGTCAGGTCAGCATTGGTGAAACCGCTCACCGCTTCGCTGAAGGTAATGGTCACCAGCGAGGTTTCACCGGCCTTGAGGGCACTGTCGGCAACGACGATGGTGGCGGTCGGCACCTGGGTTTCCACCACATAGTTGGCCGAGTTGGTGGTGCCCGCTCCAGTGTTGCCGGCCACGTCCGACACGCCGCTGTTGTTCAGGGTAATGATGTTGCTGGCGTCGGTAACCCCGGCAGTCGGGGTGAAGGTCGCGGTCCAGGTGATGCCGCCGTCGCTGCTGCTCACCGCGCTCAAGGTCCCGTTGGCGACGCTCAAGTCACTGTTGTCGAAACCCGTCACCGCTTCGCTGAAGGTGATGGTCACCAGGGCCGTTTCCCCCGGTTTCAAGGTCGAATCACTCAACACGATGGTGGCCGTCGGACGCTGGCTGTCGATGGCGTAGTTGTTGGAATCAGTGGTGCCGCTGCCGGCGTTGCCCGCCAGGTCGCTGATCCCGGTGTTGTCCAGGGTGATCAGGTTAGTGGTGTCGTTGATGCCCGCCGAAGGCGTGAAGGTCGCCGTCCAGGTGATGCCGCCATCGCCGCTGCTCACCGCGCTCAGCGTACCGTTGGCGATGGTCAGGTCGGCGTTGGTRAAACCGSTCACCGCTTCGCTGAAGGTGATGGTCACGAGCGAGGTTTCGCCGATTTGCAGCGCCGTGTCCGCGACCACGATGGTAGCCGTCGGGCGCACGGTGTCGATGGCGTAGTTGTTGGAATCGGTAGTGCCGCTGCCCACGTTACCGGAGGCGGCCGCCTGCACGCCGGTGTTGTCCAGGGTGATCAGGTTGGTCGCGTCGGTGATGCTGGCGGTCGGGGTGAACATGGCCGTCCAGGTGATGCCGCCATCGCTGCTGCTCACTGCCGTGAGCGTACCGTTGGCGATGGTCAGGTCGGCATTGGTGAAACCGGTCACCGCTTCACTGAAGGTAATGGTCACCAGCGACGTTTCACCGATTTTCAGCGCGTTGTCGGCCACCACGATGGTGGCCGTTGGCAGCACCGTATCGATGGTGTAGTTGCCCGAGTTGGTGGTGCCACTGCCGGTGTTGCCGGCCACATCGGTCACACCGGTATTGTTCAGGGTGATGACGTTGCTCGTGTCATTCACGCCGGCGGTTGGGGTGAAGGTCGCGGTCCAGGTGATGCCGCCATCGCTGCTGCTCACTGCCGTGAGCGTACCGTTGGCGATGGTCAGGTCGGCATTGGTGAAACCGGTCACCGCCTCGGAGAAGGTGATCGTCACCAACGATGTTTCTCCGGCACTCAGGGCGGCGTCCGCCAGGACGATGGTGGCCGTCGGGCGTTGGCTGTCGACGGCGTAATTGTTGGAGTCGGTAGTGCCGCTTCCAGTATTGCCGGCCCCATCGGTCACCCCGGTGTTGTCCAGGGTAATCAGGTTGGTCGCATCGGTGATGCTCGCTGCCGGTGTGAGGGTGGCGGTGTAGGTGATGTTATCGCTGGTGCTCAGACTGCTCAGGGTACCGTTGCTCACCGTCAGGTCGGCGAGGCTGAAGCCGGTCACCGCCTCGGAGAAGGTGATCGTCACTACCGAAGTCTGACCCACCGCCAGCGCCGAGTCCGCAACCACGATGGTGGCCGTCGGGCGCACGGTATCGATGGCGTAGTTGTTCGAATCGGTGGTGCCGCTGCCCACGTTACCGGAAGCGGCCGCCTGCACGCCGGTGTTGTCCAGGGTGATCAGGTTAGTCGCGTCGGTGATGGCGCTGGTCGGTGTGAACGTGGCCGTCCAGGTGATGCCGCCGTCGCTGCTGCTCACCGCCGTGAGCGTACCGTTGGCGATGGTCAGATCAGCGTTGGTGAAACCGCTCACCGCTTCGCTGAAGGTGATCGTCACCAGTGAGGTTTCACCGATTTTCAGCGCGTTGTCGGCCACCACGATGGTCGCCGTCGGCAGCACCGTATCGATGGTGTAGTTGCCGGAGTTGGTGGTGCCGCTGCCGGTGTTGCCCGCCAGATCACTGACCCCGGTGTTGTTCAGGGTGATGACGTTGCTCGAGTCATTCACGCCGACGGTCGGGGTGAAGGTCGCGGTCCAGGTGATGCCGCCGTCACTGCTGCTCACCGCCGTGAGCGTACCGTTGGCAATCGTCAGGTCGGCGTTGGTGAAACCGCTCACCGCTTCGCTGAAGGTAATGGTCACCAGCGAGGTTTCGCCCGCGGTCAGCGTTGTATCGGCCAGCACAATCGTGGCGGTCGGGCGCACGGTGTCGATGGCGTAGTTATTGGAATCGGTGGTGCCGCTGCCGGCGTTGCCCGCCAAATCGCTGATCCCGGTGTTGTCCAGGGTGATCAGGTTGGTGGTGTCGTTGATGCTCGCCGAAGGTGTGAAGGTCGCGGTCCAGGTGATGCCGCCGTCGCTGCTGCTCACCGAGGTCAACGTGCCGTTAGCGATCGTCAGGTCCGCGTTGGTGAAACCGCTCACCGCTTCGCTGAACGTAATGGTCACCAGCGAGGTTTCGCCGATTTTCAGTGCCGAGTCCGCGACCACGATGGTAGCCGTCGGGCGCACGGTGTCGATGGCGTAGTTGTTGGAGTCGGTCGTGCCAGTGCCCACGTTACCGCTGGCGGCCGCCTGCACGCCGGTGTTGTCCAGGGTGATCAGGTTGGTCGCGTCGGTGATGCTGGCAGTCGGGGTGAACGTCGCCGTCCAGGTGATGCCGCCGTCGCTGCTGCTCACCGCTGTGAGCGTACCGTTGGCGATCGTCAGGTCGGCGTTGGTGAAACCGGTTACGGCCTGATCGAAGGTGATGGTCACCAGTGAGGTTTCGCCGATTTTCAGTGCGTTGTCGGCTACCACGATCGTCGCGGTCGGCGGAGCGGTGTCGATCACGTAGTTGTTCGAGTTGGTGGTGCCGCTGCCGGTGTTGCCCGCCAGATCACTGACCCCGGTGTTGTTCAGGGT